>DAOPJS010000174.1:0-3499 GCA_035399785.1 Alphaproteobacteria bacterium | reverse complement strand
GGAGGGATGACCGTCTTTATCGATGATACATCCTTCGGGCAGGCTTTCCCCCTTATCAACCGCGACCATAACTTTGCCATAAGCAATGGCGGAGGTCGCAAAGTCGGAAATAAAATGCTGCCCGTCCGCACTGGGCACGCCTAAACCAATCGGATTGGTACCAACAAGGCGCTCTTTACCGTTCGGCGCCGCTACCATGGGATTGGAATTACAGCTCATCAGGCCAATCAGGTTTTGTGCCGCCAGCAGGCGCAGGTAATAGGCCATACTGCCGCTGTTAGCGATATAATGCCGTCCACCGACGAATGACAGACCGTGTTCTTTCGCGCGTTTGATTGATTCATCAACGACCATCTTACCGATCACGGGGCCAAGATTTTGATTCCCCTCAATCACGGCGATATTGCCTTTATCAAGATCAATGACGGGGGCGGATTTTGACACGCCTTGTTTATTCAGTGTTTTGACCGCTTCCACCACGCGCACCATGCCGTGGGATTTTTTACCCGATAACTCATTCTCTAAATAATGATCTGTGGTGATGGCCGCATGCTCTTCGCTCAGGCCCGTTCGGGTCAGCGCCTTGATACATAAATCACGTAAGTCTTTGATTGCGATTTCGCTCATGGCTATACTCGTGCCATGGATATGTGGACAGATCAAGCGATAGTCTTAAGCGCCCGCCCGCACGGCGAAGGCGGCGCGGTCGTCGCCCTGCTCACAGAGAATCACGGCCGCCACGCTGGCTATGTTCATGGCGGCATGTCCTCCAAAAAGCGCAGTGTTATTGAACCCGGAACGCAGGTGAAGGCGGAGTGGCATTCACGGGTGAGTGAAAATCTCGGTAGTTATATGCTGGAGCCCGAACACGGTTTGTCCCCTGATATCATGCAGGATTCCCTCAAATTGGCGGCGCTGCTGTCGGCTTGCAGTCTTTGTGATGCGGGTTTGCCCGAACGCGAAGGGCATGCGGGGCTTTATCATGGTTTTCTGGCTTTGATGGCCGCACTTGAGGGGGAACACTGGGGCGCGGCCTATGTGATGTGGGAAATCTCACTTCTGCGGGAGTTGGGGTTTCATATGGAACTGGATAAATGTGCGGGCGGCGGTGATGCTTCTGAGCTTTGTTATGTGTCGCCGAAATCAGGGCGCGCCGTCAGTAAGGCACAAGCAGCGCCATATAAAGAAAAGTTGTTGGAACTGCCGCAT
Organism: Alphaproteobacteria bacterium; assembly: GCA_035399785.1. GTDB lineage: Bacteria > Pseudomonadota > Alphaproteobacteria > Micavibrionales > Micavibrionaceae. The sequence continues at coordinate 2,290 of DAOPJS010000174.1, read as the reverse complement.
TTTCTTCGCCCATCCAAAATGCGCGGCGAAGAAGCGGGGGAGCCGGAAGATATTTTGCTGGGGCTTAAAATGACGGGATATTTTCTGGAACACTGGGCGTTTATCCATCACACCAAAGGCGTGCCGGAGCCTAGAGTCTTGATGCAGGCGCGCTACCAATCTTTAGTGGAGCGTTCCACAACTCAGGCTGTTGGTGAATAGCGCAAAGAAATATATGGGGAGCACTTCCCGCTGTTTGCAAAGACGGATCTTGCTCAACACAATCCGTCCAGATTTTTGCCAGCGCCTGTATCAGGGCTTCCGAACCGTCCGATGACAGTTTTTGTTCGGCCAACGCTTTATCCAGTATTTCAATGAAGGCTATCGGGTTTTTATCAGGGCACTGAAGATACGCCGATACGACAGTAAAGGGGCGTTTTAATTCACCCAATCGGGTGATCATAATCTGGCTGTCAGTGATACTCATGTTTTCCTTAATAGGCGCTTAGAATAATTTTGTCGATGATAAATGTCATAAAATCCTTGGCTAAACGGCCTCAGGCGCTGTAAACACTATCCATGGCAAAGAAACCGACACCCAGAATAGAATCAAAAGTCGTTGATCAACAGATGGGCGAAATCCTGTCCGAGCGGTATTTATCCTACGCGCTCTCGACGATTATGAACCGTGCGCTGCCCGATGTGCGCGACGGGATGAAGCCTGTTCACCGCCGCCTGCTTTATGCAATGGCGCAGCTTAACCTGAAACCCGATACCCCCCCGAAGAAATCCGCAAGGGTTGTTGGTGACGTCATCGGTAAATATCACCCGCATGGTGATTCTTCCGTTTATGATGCGATGGTACGTTTGGCGCAGGACTTTGCCGTGCGTTATCCGATGGTCGACGGGCAGGGGAACTTCGGGAATATTGACGGTGATAACGCCGCCGCCATGCGTTATACGGAAGCACGTCTGACCCGCGTTGCGCAATTGATGCTGGAAGGGATTGACGAAAACGCGGTTGATTTCCGTCCGACTTACGATGGATCGGAAAGTGAACCTGTTGTCCTGCCGGGCGCCTTTCCGAATATTCTGGCTAATGGCTCCAGCGGGATTGCCGTGGGGATGGCGACCAATATTCCGCCGTTTAACGTCGCGGAATTATGCGAGGCATCGCTGGCGATGCTGGAAAACGATATCGACGCCAAGGGATTGGCAAAAATTGTTAAAGGGCCCGACTTCCCGACGGGCGGTATCTTGATCGAACCCAAAGCCAATATTATTCAGGCTTATGAAACGGGTAAGGGCGCGTTTCGCGTTCGCGCCAAATGGCACCGCGAGGATTTAAAACGCGGCCTGTATGAAATTGTGGTCACGGAAATTCCGTATCAGGTTCAAAAATCCAAACTGATCGAGAAAATTGCCGAGCTGATTAACGCGCGTAAAATTCCGCTTTTGGAAGATATCCGCGATGAAAGTGCGGAAGATATCCGTATTGTGCTGGTACCGCGCAGCGGCAATGTTGAAGATGAATTGCTGATGGAGGCGTTGTTCCGCGTTACTGATCTGGAAACCCGTTTCAGTATGAATATGAATGTGCTGGATAACGGTCTTGTTCCGCGTGTGATGCCGCTGAAGGAAGTGCTGCAGGCATGGCTGGATCACCAGCAGGTTGTTCTGGTGCGCCGTGCACAACACCGCCTTGAAAAAGTACTGCACCGCTTGGAAGTGCTGGAAGGGTTGCTGGTTGTCTATCTGAACGTTGATAAAGTCATCAAGATCATCCGCACCAAAGATAAGCCGAAAGAAGAACTGATCAAGGAATTCAAACTGACGGAAGTGCAGGCGGAATCCATCCTCAATATGCGCTTGCGTGCCTTGAACAAGTTGCAGGAGATTGAGCTGAAAGGTGAGCACGGCGAGCTGTCGAAAGAACGTGACGAGCTGCAAAAGCTGATCAAATCCGAAGCGCGTCAGTGGACACAGATCAAAAAACAAATTACCGCCCTTCAAAAAGAATTCGGTCAGGACACATTCCTTGGCAAGCGCCGCACCAAAATCGGCAAGGCGTTGGAGCCTGTCGATATGGAACAATTGGAAGAAGCGATGATCGAAAAAGAACCGATCACCGTTATTTGTTCCGCCAAAGGCTGGATCAAGGCGATGAAGGGGCACGATATCGATACCAAAGGGATTAAATACAAAGACGGCGACCGCGAAAAATTTATTCTGGAGATGCAGACAACCGACAAGTTGCTGGTCTTCGGATCAAACGGGCGTTTTTACACCATGGCGGGAGATCAACTGCCGC
>DAOPJS010000173.1:0-3581 GCA_035399785.1 Alphaproteobacteria bacterium | reverse complement strand
TGAGGCCGCCGCCATAGTTAAACAGCGCTATCACAGGTTCTTTATCGTCAGTATTTTCAATCGTTGGAGTCACAGGAAGGAGTTTTTTATGAAGTCTTTGTTTTTACAAAGTAAATTATAGGCCTAAAGTTTTCGAAAAGCCAAAAAAAAACCGAGCGTCTTGTAAACAAGCGCTCGGGAGTTGAACAGGGAGGTTTCACGTCATTGAGATGCGCCATTCAAAACGTCGCATCAGACGTAGGATTTGCCAGTAAAACCAACAAATTCCCAGCCCGTTTGCACGGGATGTCGGCGTTATACGCCCGTGTGCACAGGATGTAAACAGTAAATTGTCATTAAAAAGGATATTTTTAATATTTATGCACAGAACACTTAAAATGCGCTGTTTTTGGCACTTTCTACGAGGAAATCCTGCAATACCTTGATACGGGTGGAATTCTTTCTTTCCTCGGCATAAACGAAAAACATTTCAACGGCGGGAGGTGTTATACCGCTGAGGCATGGATCAATATCCTTGCAGCTGTTCACAAGGTAATCCGGCAGGGAGGCCAAGCCCGCACCATTTCTGACGGCTTCAAAAATTCCAAACAGGGAATTCATCTGCAGAACTTTAGGGTTATTGCTTATTTCGATATTTGCTTTTCGGAAAAGCCAGTTTGGATCTTCATAGGGAGCGACAACATTTTGGGGGTAGCCGATCACGGTATGTTTTTTAAGATCTTTAATTGTTTCGGGCGTTCCGTATTTTTTAAAGTAGCTTTTTGACCCACATATATGAAAGCCGATTTTGCCCAGTGATTTATAAGTCAGATCGGCTTGGTCGGGTTTGTATAATCTGACAGCTGCATCCGCTTCACGCATGGCGAGGTTTAGTATGCGGTTATCCAGTAAAAGCGAAATTTGAAGATCAGGATATTTTTCCTTCAACTCCGTCATACGTGGCACAAGCCAAGTGGAACCAAGAAATCCCGGCGCTGTAATCGACAATTTACCTGACGGGGTAGAGCGGTTATCGGTCAATCTTGCTTCAACCATAGCAAGCTTGCCGAAAATTTCTTTGGCTGTATTGCTTAAAAGCTCACCTGCCTCTGTCAAAACAAGACCGCGGGCATGACGATGAAACAGTTTAACATCCAGACTTTCTTCCAGTGCGCTTATTTGACGGGATACGGCGGACTGACTCAAATCCAAAGTCGCGCCCGCATGGGTAAAGCTGCCTGCTTCTGCAACAATGTGAAATGTCCGTAATTTATCCCAATCCATAATAGTCTCCGTTTATTCTGCGGCCTGTTTGTGACCTTCATTGGCTTCCAGGTCGGCGAGATATTTATCTGCTTCAAGGGCGGCCATACACCCCATGCCCGCCGCCGTAATTGCCTGGCGATAGGTTTTGTCTTTGACATCGCCGGCGGCATAAACGCCGGGGATGTTTGTTGCTGTCGAATCCGGCGCGGTCAGAAGATAGCCTTCGCCGTCCATTTCTAATTTGTCCTTAAATAGCTCGGTTGCAGGATCATGGCCGATGGCCACAAAAACACCGTCCAACTGTATTTCTGTTGTTTCATTTGTTTTGACGTTCTTGGTACGTAGTCCTGTTACACCCGGAACATCACCTTGACCAACTTCCACGCCTATAATCTCTTCGACAACGTTGTCCCAAAGAATATCGATTTTAGGGTTGTCAAAAAGACGCTGCTGCATGATTTTTTCGGCACGCAATTCATCACGGCGGTGAACCAGCGTCACCTTTTCACAAAGATTGGCAAGGAACAGCGCTTCCTCGACAGCGGAATTTCCGCCGCCGATAACCGCAACTTTTTTACCGCGGAAAAAGAATCCATCACAAGTCGCGCAAGCGCTGACACCCATATTGCGGAATTTTTGTTCGGAGTCCAATCCCAGCCATCGGGCTTTTGCTCCCGTGCAGATAACAATGGTATCAGCCGTGAATTCTGTTCCTGACTCTGCTTTTGCTTTGTAGGGGCGCGAAGAAAAGTCGACTTCAGTGATCATATCGTGAATGGTTTTTGTGCCGACATTTTCTGCTTGGGCTTTCATTTGCTCTACCAACCATGGCCCTTGAATAGGATCGGCGAAGCCGGGGTAATTTTCAACTTCCGTTGTAATGGTGAGTTGCCCTCCGGGTTCCATCCCCAAAACCTGAACAGGATTCAGATTGGCACGCGCGGCATAAATGGCGGCTGTATATCCTGCAGGGCCGGAACCGATGATCAACATTTTGGTATGAATGTGCTCACTCATAGAATACTCCTGATTTATAATGCGTTATATTTAAAGGGGTTAGGGCAGGTCGTAAAGGCTTTGTCGGAATGTTATCCATACCTTCTTTGCATGGCTTGCTCTATTTTATCTGCAATCTTTTGTGCATCTTTTAAGGGTTCGTATTCCCAATCGGCAAGGTTACCGTCAAAAGGGCGGATTACGCCCATGTCGCTTAAGTGATTGTGAAACTTATCAAATCTGGGGGAGCTTCCCTCTAATTCAATCATCTGAACCGGCTTTCCTGTCGTTCCCGCGTCCGACAGCATGGAAACACTGTCGGCTGTGACAAGGATATGATCGGCCCAGCCCAGCATGCCGAAATACGGGTTATCGCCATTTCCATCCCAAATATAGATGTTTTGTCGGTTTTTTAGACCCTCTTGCAGTAAAGACAGGTTTACTTCGCCTGTCCGACGTGAGGCGGTTATCATCAAAGAGGCCTCCAGCTTGTTCAGGTCACTCACCAGTTTTTGCATGATCGCAGTAGTGAGTGAGTGTGTTTTGCTGTTACCACCGATCAGGACAGCAACACGGGGGGAGGGGAAATCTTTGAAGTTCGGACTAAATTGCTCTTTGGCTGCCGCTAATTTTGCCTCTGTGATACGGTTTGGGGCGCCGTCTGTGACAAGAACATTTGATCCCCGTAACTTGTCATGAAAAGGCACGGCTACCAGATCAAATTGGCTCGGGGACGTTTTCGGGTCTTGCAGCTGTACGGTAAATGTTTTTCCGCCGCTTTGTTTTTTGATATAGCGGGAAGGGGCAACTGATTTTCGGCCAGCGGCGATCAGGATATCAGGCCAGGGCGGATTTAAATTTTCAGTAAAACTGTAATTGCCTTCAAAGCCCAGCCAAGGGGATAAGGTTTTCCATGGCTGTTTTAATCCCATACGTATAATTTCAGGCTCAATGCCCAGTGCTTCGGCAACAGCTATACACTGGTTTTCCGTCCCGGCCATTCCTTCGGTGATAATCCAGCAAGTTTTATTCTCAGACATTGGCAAAAAGGCTTGTAATCATTATCATGTAACTTTATACCGTATGGGTAGTTAGAAATATAATAAACTTATCGTTTTTTGAAAGATTATTTTATGCGACGCATTAAGCTCGATAAAATTGACCGTAAAATTCTCCGTGATCTACAGGATAATGGCCGTATTACCAATGTTGAATTATCCAAAAACGCCGGTATATCAGCGCCGCCATGTTTACGCCGCGTACGTGCCTTGGAAGAAAGCGGCTATATTAAAGGCTACCATGCCAAGCTCGATGGCCATGCGCTGGGCTATGGTTTGACG
>DAOPJS010000172.1:0-3590 GCA_035399785.1 Alphaproteobacteria bacterium | reverse complement strand
AATATCATACTGGCCATCATAAAATGCGCTCATACGGTTTTCCAGATCCGTCGGAGTCATCTGCCCGTGAGCTGACACCACTTTTAATTCAGGTACCAACTCCTTCAACTGTTCTTCGACATCATGAATGTCTTTAATACGCGGGCAAACGTAAAAACTTTGCCCGCCGCGATAATGCTCCCGCATCAAGGCTTCACGTATGACCATCGGATCAAACGGCAGAACAAAAGTACGGATTGCCAGACGATCAACGGGCGGGGTCGTAATTAATGACATTTCCTTTACACCCGTCAGCGACATCTGCAATGTCCGTGGTATCGGCGTTGCCGTTAAGGTCAGGATATGAACATCGGCACGTAATTCTTTCAGGCGTTCCTTTTGCTTTACGCCAAAACGCTGTTCTTCATCAACGATAACAAGGCCCAAATGCGCGAACTTCACATCCTTGGCAAAAATCGCGTGCGTGCCGATAACAATATTCACGGAGCCATCGGCAAGGCCGTCTTTGGTGAGTTTAATATCTTTGGCATTAGCCATACGGGAAAGTTGTCCTATGCGAAGACCAAGCCCTTCAAACCGTTTAACGAAACCTGCATAATGCTGACGCGCGAGCAAAGTTGTCGGCACAACAACGGCCACCTGCACCCCTGCCATCGCCGCCACATAAGCCGCCCGCAAGGCCACCTCGGTTTTACCAAAGCCGACATCGCCGCAAACCAGACGATCCATCGGATGATCCCCGTTCAGATCTTCAATAACATCATTAATAGAACGAAGCTGATCTTCTGTTTCCTGATACGGAAAGCGTGAGGCGAACTGATTGTAATGCGACGTATCGACAGAAAGTTTTTCTCCCTTACGCAAAACTCTTGCCGCGGCGATTTTCATCAAATGTTCGGCAATACGCATCAAATCTTTTTTGACGCGGGCTTTGCGTGCCTGCCACCCTGCTCCACCCAGTTTATCAAGTTGTGAAAATCCTTCATCAGAGCCGAAACGCGACAATACATCGATATTTTCGACAGGAACAAAAAGCTTATCATCACCCGCATAGATGATTTTCAGGCAATCATGAAGTGTTCCGGCAGCCTTTAAAGTTTCAAGTCCTTCGAAACGCCCAACCCCGTGATCGACGTGAACAACCAGATCACCGACATTCAGGGAAGAAACCTCTGTAAGGAAATTGTCAGCTTTTTTACGTTTTTTGGTTTTACGCGCAAGGCGATCACCCAAAATATCCTGCTCACTCAGGATGCAAAGATCATCAGTAACAAATCCCCGTTCCAAGGCAAGAATCGCAATACCCAATTCATCAGGTTTTAATTTCTTTATCTCTTCATTCGTATGGCAATTTTTAATGCGGTCAAAACCATTATCCTTCAGCATGATCTTCAAACGATCACGCGCCCCTTCGGAGTAACTGGCAATGACAACCTTACGTTTTTTATTCCATGAATTGCGAATATAGGCCTGCACTTCGGCCATAACATTACCTTCGGGCAAGGCGCGAATATCGGCAAAATCCCTTCCCCGTTTCGCACCGCCGTCATGGGTATTCTCTTCCGGTGATTGAAACGAAGAAAACTGCGTAGACTGGTCAAGAAAGACAGATAATTCCGTTTCTGACAGATAGAGCAGATCAGTCGGCAACGGATGGTAAACCGCCCCCGTCATACTGACATCCGATCCCTTCTTGCTCTTTTTTATATTGGCATTGGCTTGTTCTAATGTTCTGCGCGCCTGATAAAAATCCTCTATCTGTCTCATGCGCTCTTGCGCCGCCTGATCAACCTGCATATCCATACTTAAGCGGTTATTAGGTACGTAAGACAAAAGACTGACCATCTCCTGCTCGAAGAAGAACGGGAGCCAGTGATCCATGCCGTTATATCGCCGCCCTTCAGATATAGCGGCATAAAGCGGATCATCTTCACGCACCGCGCCGAAGGTTTCACGATAATTTTTCCGAAATCTGGTAATTGATTCTTCATCCAGAAAAAATTCCGTCACGGGTTTAAGGGTAAAATTATCCTGCTTCCCTTCGGTACGCTGAGTCACGGCATCAAAACTGCGAATACTGTCAATTTCATCACCGAATAAATCTATACGCACAGGGAATTCATAATCCGGCGGGAAAATATCGACAATGCCGCCGCGAACAGCAAACTCCCCTGCTTCCCGCACTGTATCGGTACGAACATAGCCATTTATCGTGAGAAATGACTGAAGAAAATCCAGATCCAGCCGGCTTCCTTTTGTCACGATAAAGCTGGCATCATGTAAGACCTCTTTCGGTGTCACACGCTGTAATATGGCATTAACTGTTGTCACCACAATGCGCGGCAAATATTTACCGTCTTGTTGCCATGCCATTAACTCTGTTAAGGCGCTGACCCTCTTGGCAGCAATATCATGGCTGGGGGAGACGCGGTCATAAGGCAGACAATCCCATGCGGGGAACTCAATATGTGCAACATCCGGCGCAAAAAACTCCAGAAGATCTTTCAGAGTTTCCATCCGCCCGTCATCAAGCGCAACATGAACGATAATTTGTTGATCTTTGGCCGCCTCACGCGCCATATCGGCAAGAACACGTGCGTCTTGCCCTTCAGGCACCCCGTAGAGTGTCTTAAAGTTTGGCTTCGTCGCTTCCTGTACTGCGTTCTGAGGCATAATCGTAGGTTAATAGCTTCTCTATAATAGCCGAATTCTTATTAGCGGGAACATCGGTCCGTCCGCAAATCCAGTCATACATTTCGGGATCAGAGTTTTCCAGCAGTTGTTCATACAGGTCAAGCTCTTCCGAAGTAAACTTGGGGACATATTTATTGGCAAAAGAACCCAGAATCTGGTCCATTTCCTTGGTTCCGCGGTGCCAGGAGCGGAAAATCAGCCTCTTGCGCTTATTTTCAATCGTTTCTAAACTCATACCCAGATTTATATAGGGAGATTGTCAGAATGAAAGCCTTTTTAAAAGAAAACGCCGTATTAATCATCAGCCTCAGCCTGCCGCTGATATTGGTGGCCTTATTTTCGATTGTACAATTTGCCAGCAATATCGGCATTGCCCCGCCACAATATTCGGTTATTTTTGCCACAGGGAACGACAATCAAGGCATCGGTTATAATGTCTACGTAAAGGAGAATGAAATACACTATACCTACAAAGCCCCACCTAAAAAACAAAACAACTATAACTATTACAACAATAACAAACCGCGCGTTTTTGTTTACGATCCCGTTCAAAATACCCGCACGGAATTGGAAGCACCTGAAGTCACCAATTTTGAAGAAGATATTGACGTTGTCTTGAAAGACGTACCTAAAGGGAAAATTGTAACCCAATTGGAAAGCCCTGACGGATACATCTTGGAAACCAGTTACTACAGAAACGGTAATGTATTTTCAGAAATCTTCGGCGGTTATAACGGACGCTCCCGCTATGATGTTTCACTGAAGAAAAACAATAAACGCGTTGCCATACCGACAATCGACAGCTCGTCAAATAACTACTACGACAGAAATACCCGTTTTCTCGGCTGGATTACAGAGGACAAATAAATGACTGTAACCACCACCCCGATTAACAA
>DAOPJS010000171.1:0-3597 GCA_035399785.1 Alphaproteobacteria bacterium | reverse complement strand
GGATCACCCCCAGAACCGCCCATGGCAGAAAGTTATCAATATCATCCTTATTCGGGCGGTTATTCGGGTTCATCCCCGCCATCGACAGGGCGTATTTCCAGCCCAGCAAAAATCCCGCCAGATAGGCCAGCGAGTACCAGCGAATGTCCAGCGGGCCGATGGACAGGGCAACGGGATCAATATCGGGGAAAGCAATGGCCATGGTTAACGATACGGATCTTCCTGCGCCATGTAATTCTGGACGTAATCACGCACGCCGTCTTCCAGCTCGGTGAAGGCCTTGTCATAGCCCGCAGCGCGTAATTTGCTCATATCCGCCTCGGTAAAATACTGGTACTTAGCCTGCAAATGTTCCGGCATATCGAAATAGTTGATTTTGGCAGGCTTACCCGCGGCATCAAAAGTCGCCTCGGCCAGATCCTTGAAACTGCGGGCATTACCCGTACCGACGTTAAACAGCCCGCTGACATCCTTGTTATCATAGAGCCAGAGCATCACAGAGACGCAGTCCTTAACATAAACGAAATCGCGTAGCTGCCCGCCGTCTTCATATTTCGGGTTATGCGATTTGAACAGCTTGGCCGCCGCCCCTGCCACCACCTGCGGATAGAGCTTACATATCACGCTCATCTGGTCACCTTTATGGTATTCATTAGGGCCATAGACGTTGAAGAATTTCAGTCCCGCCCATTGCGGCGGCATCGGCTCAATCCCGTTTTTCAAAACCCGCGCCACGCGGCGGTCAAAAACATGTTTCGACCAGCCATAGGCATTCAGCGGGCGCAGTTTCGCCAAGGACTTGGTGTCCTGTTCGTCAACAAATCCGCACTCTCCGTCGCCGTATGTGGCCGCGCTGGAGGCGTACACAAACCGCACATTATTCTTGCCGCACCATTTCCACAGGCGGCGTGAGAGCACGATATTTGTTTCCACGATCAGGTCGGCATCGCGCTCGGTCGTTGAAGAGATCGCCCCCATATGAAAGATCATTTCGATGCTTTCCTTATGGGTTTCCAGATAATCAAAAATCCGCTCGGGATTGACGATATCGCGTATTTCGCGCTTGGCGATATTACGCCATTTATCTTCCTTGCCCAGCGTGTCGCAAATCACAATGTCCTTACAGCCATGTTCTTCCAGACCCGCCACAAGATTGGAGCCGATAAAGCCTGTGCCGCCCGTTACAATTATCATGCCGATATGCCTTTTTATTTTGTTGAATCGTGACAACACTTTACGTCTTTGATGCCTAAAACCCAAGTAATGAATTTTATTGGTGGATATGTTCTGTGAATCAGGAACTCTGCCTTGTGACGACTCCGATGGGGATGATAACAATTTGCCCTATGACAAAATCCTCACAGCTTATGGATGATATCGCGCAATTGGCCGGCGGTGCTGCGGGTCTTTTAAGCGGTGTGCAGCAACAGATACGCGATGATATCAAGGCGCGTGTCGAAGAAATGGCCACCCGTCTGGATCTTGTCCCGCGTGAAGATTTTGAGCGTGTTGAAGCCCTGCTTGAAAAAGCCTTGGCCGAACAAAAAGAGCTGAAAGCCCGTCTGGACGCTCTGGAAAAAAAGAATAAATAGTCCAAAGAGAAATAGTCAGACCATGCTTAACGAACAAAGCCATATTGACCTTTATGATGATGTCAGCAACCCGCTCGACGGGATTGAAGAAATCATGCTGAATAATGACTGGACGTTTAACCGCCCGAACGAGGACGAGTTAACCGTACATGTCACCGGCAAGCAGGGACAATATAAGATGGTCTTTCTCTGGCAGGAAGATTTCAGCGCCATGCAATTTTGCTGTGCCCCCGATATCACCATTGCCGCCAATAAGCTGGACGAGGCCGCACGCGTAATAAACCGTATTAACGCCGATTTGTGGCTGGGCCATTTCGATATCCGCATGCAAGACGGTGATAACCCTGTGGCAGCGGCGCATATCCCCTGTTTTCGCCACACCAGCCTGTTTCGCGGCATGAATGAGTGTTCAGGCGTTGAGCATATCGAGGATCTGATCGATATCGCCATTGCTGAGTGCGAGCGTTATCACATGACGTTCGAGCTGCTGTCGACGGCTGTCTCACAAGATAATAATGACATCATTCTGGCTATGATGGACGTGGCCGGCCAGTCCTGATAAAACCCGTTTAAGGCGCGTATAAGACCCATGACCCAGCCGCCAAAATACCATATAACACTGATCGGATGCGGGAAAATGGGCACTGCCCTGATTCACGGCTGGATGGGCGCCGATCTCCTCAAACGCGCAGACATCCTCGACCCATCCCCGATTCATGACTCGCTGATGATTTTCCAGAGTCTGTTCCACGTGAAACAGGCCGCTCAGCTTGACTTACAGAACACCGACATGGTGATCCTTGCCGTGAAACCACAAATCATGACCCAAATCTGCACCGATCTGAAAGATATGCTGCCAACGGGACTTCCCGTGCTTTCCATCGCTGCAGGGAAGACAACGGCGTATTTCTCTGAACATCTGGGCACAGACACGCCCGTTATCCGCACCATGCCCAATACCCCCGCCGCCATTGGTAAGGGTGTTACTGCCCTTTATGCGACTGACAATGTATCGGCTGCACAGCGGAATATGGCCCAAAAGCTGATGCAGGCCGTCGGACAAACATTATGGCTGGAAGATGAAAGCCTGATGGACGCCGTCACTGCTTTATCAGGCAGCGGCCCCGCCTACGTGTTTTATCTGATCGAAGCCATGGCCAAGGCAGGCATCAAAATCGGCCTTCCCGAAGATCAGGCAATGATGCTCGCCCGCCAGACGATTATCGGCGCGGCAGGTCTGGCGGAAAACGACAGTAAAATCCCCGCCGCTATTTTACGTCAGAATGTCACCAGCCCCGGCGGCACGACCGAAGCCGCGCTGAATATTCTGATGGATGGGAAATTTCAGGACATCATGGACAATGCCATCGCCGCCGCCACAAAACGTGGCAGGGAACTCGCCGATTAAGCCTGTTCCAGCTTTCGAGGCGGGGTCTTAGGCTGTGATACATCCGCCCCGCGCAGATATAAAGGTTGCGGCGCGCCCTGATCACCGGAAGCTTCAAACATCTCTCTTCCCATCTGCGCCATTAATATCGGGTCAGGTTGGGTCAAATTGTCCAAAAGCTCGAAATCCCCTGAAACGGCTGATTTAAAGCGCTCTATACAATCACCGCCGACCGCAAACGCCCCCTTAGGTGCTTGAGAGAGGATCATTTGTGCGTCAATCGCCATCGGCTCGGTTAATGGCTGTCCGTCTGCGGCATAATAACGGGCGTAAAAATCCTGCCGCTTTGTCTCCAAAACAACAAGCAAAGGTTTCTCTGTTTGGTAATGCCTTGCCATCACATCAAGCGTATTCAGCCCGACGGCAGGAATATCCAGCGCCAGCGCCAACGTCCGCGCTGTGCTCAGGCCGATGCGCAGCCCCGTAAAAGATCCGGGGCCTATGGTACAGGCAATCAATTCTATATCCTTAAACGTGCAATCGGCTTCGCTGATCACCTCCTGAATGGTCGGCACCAAAATCGCCGCCTGCCCGCGCGCGGTTTCAACCATGCGGCTG
>DAOPJS010000170.1:0-3608 GCA_035399785.1 Alphaproteobacteria bacterium | reverse complement strand
GGGAAGCGTTCGCACAAAGCTTTCACTTTTGCTTTCACGGTTTTTTCAACTTCGGCGTTCCCTTCAGGGCCGTTCGCAACCAAACCGTCCAGAACTTCCAAAATTAAATTACCGATTTCCTTCCATTCAGCAGGGCCGAAACCGCGTGTTGTTCCCGCAGGTGTTCCCAAACGAATACCTGACGTCACGAACGGCTTTTCAGGATCGTTGGGCACGGAGTTTTTGTTACAGGTAATCCCTGCATGTTCCAGCGCCAAGTCAGCCGCCTTCCCTGTCAGTTTTTTCGGACGCAAGTCAACCAGCATCATGTGGCAATCCGTGCCGCCGGAGACAATATCCAGCCCGCCATCAACCAATGTCTGCGCCAGAATTTGCGCGTTTTCTTTCACGGCCTTGGCGTAGTCTTTGAATTCAGGTTTGAGCGCCTCCCCAAAGGCCACGGCCTTGGCGGCAATCACATGCTCCAACGGACCGCCTTGCAGACCGGGGAAAATGGCGGAGTTAATTTTCTTCGCCAGTTCTTCATCATTGGTCATGATCGCCCCGCCGCGCGGACCGCGCAGGGTTTTATGCGTGGTGGTTGTTGCGATATGCGCATGGGGGAACGGGCTTGGGTAAACGCCGCCGACAATTAATCCCGCATAGTGCGCCACATCACAAAACAGATACGCGCCGACTTTATCGGCGATTTCGCGGAAGCGTTTGAAGTCAATCACGCGCGCATAGGCAGACGCCCCCGCAATGATCATTTTCGGTTTTTGCTCCAGCGCAATTTTTTCGACTTCGTCCATGTCGATAAGGCCATCTGCATCAATACCATAGGTCACGGCTTCAAACCATTTTCCCGAGAAGTTGACGGGGCATCCATGGGTCAAGTGACCGCCATGCGCCAAGTCCATCCCCAGATATTTATCGCCCGGTTGCAACAGCGCCATGAACACACCCAAATTGGCATTCGCGCCGGAATGCGGCTGAACATTGGCGTAGCCACAGCTGAAAAGCTGACACAGACGGTCAATCGCCAGTTGCTCGGTTTTATCAACCTGTTCGCACCCTTGGTAATAACGTTTCCCCGGATAACCTTCAGCGTATTTGTTGGTGAGGACGGAGCCTTGCGCTTCCAATACCGCCTTGGAGACAATGTTTTCAGAAGCAATTAATTCGATCTGGTATTGCTGACGATCAAATTCCGCCTGAATAATTCCTGCGACCTCAGGATCAACATCCTTTAAGGGGGAAATAAAAAATTCTTCACTCATATGGTTTGGGGCGCTCATATTTTCTTCTTTCATTGCTGCGTTGCTCATAATTTTGATCTCCTCTTATCTAATCACCCAGTTTGTCGACACGGCGTTGGTGGCGTCCGCCTTCAAACTCTGTTTCCAAAAATGTTTTCACGATATCCAGCGCGACTTCGGTACCAATCAAGCGCTCCCCCATGCACAGGACATTGGCATCATTATGCTGACGGGTCAGGCGCGCCATGGTGCTGTCGGTACATAGCGCGGCGCGGATTTCGGGATTACGGTTACAGGCGATGGAAATGCCGATCCCTGTGCCGCAAATGGCAATGCCGAATTCGGCCTCACCTTCGGCTACAGCCTCCGCCACCGCATAGCCGAAATCAGGATAGTCGACGGAGTCCTTGGCATTTGTCGTGCCGACGTCAATCCACTTCACCTTGAAGCTGTCCTTGATGAATTCTTTCAGGTTATAACCTGCGTGATCGCTTCCGATTGCTACTTTCAGTGCCATGTCACCTTCCTTATGGCAGTTTTATAGGATTTCTGCCCCTTACAGGCAATATCTTTATTTAATAATCCCCTTTTTTCTAAGAACATATTCCAAGCGCTTGATCGCGTTGTTTTTCAGGGTTTCCTCGCCCGCGCTTTTGGGCCCCTGAATGGAGATTTCGGTCAGGGTGGCCACGTCCATGGCGCTGACTTTCACCACTTGGCCGACAGGAAAAAATTCGATGATGACTTCACGTCCCGCTAGTGCTTCGTTTTTCATGTGCTATACTATAATCATGACACGTGCCGAATTCGACTGGAAAGATCCTCTCCTCCTCAATGAAATCATAAGTGACGAAGACCGCATGGTGCGCGACAGTGCCCATGACTTCGCACAGAAAGAGCTGTTGCCCGGTATTATTGAGGCCAACCGCCATGAAAAATTCGACCCCGCCATCATGAAAAAGATGGGCGCGATGGGGCTATTGGGAGCGACGATTGACGGCTATGGTTGCCCTGGTGTGTCTTACACCGCCTATGGCCTTATCGCACGGGAGATGGAACGGGTGGATAGCGGCTACCGCTCCGCCCTATCGGTTCAATCCTCCCTTGTGATGTATCCAATTTACACTTTTGGCAGCGACGCCCAGAAAGAAAAATACCTGCCGGGTCTGGCCTCTGGCGAGCTTATCGGATGTTTTGGATTAACCGAACCCGATGGCGGGTCTGACCCGTCGACGATGATTACCCGCGCCAAGTCGGTCAAAGGCGGCTATAAATTATCGGGTGCAAAGCAATGGATTACCAATTCCCCGATTGCCGATGTTTTTGTTGTCTGGGCGAAGGATGATGAGGGCAAAGTCCGCGGCTTTATTTTGGAAAAAGGCATGGAAGGCCTCAGCGCGCCGAAAATTGAAGGGAAAATGTCCCTGCGGGCATCTGTCACGGGCGGCATTGCCATGGATGAGGTCTTTGTCCCTGAAGAAAACCGCCTGCCCGAAGCCGATAGTTTGAAAGCCCCGTTTATGTGTCTGAATTCCGCCCGCTACGGCATCAGCTGGGGCGCGATCGGCGCGGCCGAGGCCTGCTGGCATATTGCCCGTGAGTATACGATGGACCGCGTCATTTACGGCAAGCCCTTGGCAGGCCATCAACTGGTGCAAAAGAAACTAGCCGATATGCAGACCGAAATTACACTGGGTTTAACCGCTGCCCACAGGCTGGGTCAATTGATGGAACAGCACCGCGCCGCCCCTGAATCGATCTCTATGTTAAAACGCAATAACTGTGGCAAAGCCCTTGATATTGCAAGACAATGCCGCGACATGCTCGGCGGTAACGGGATCGCGGATGAATATCATGTGGTGCGTCATATGATGAATTTAGAGGCCGTGAATACCTATGAGGGAACGCACGATATTCACGCCCTTATTTTAGGTCGCGCGCAGACCGGCATCGCCGCGTTTGAATAACTTTTTCATAAGCCTTGCCTATTTCCCTCCTTCCTCTATGATTGCCATAAAGTATGACTGAAGGAGGCTTTTATGAAATCGGAAATGGGCGGAGAAATCTGGGGCGGAATCAAATGGATCGGCGGCGCGTTAAGACCGGGGTTTACCTATAGCGCAAGCCAGCGCATTAAATCAGGGGCATTCTACACTGTGAGCGATGCGGCAAAATTCAGGGAAGCTGCGTATAATTGCAATTTCATCCTCCCCGAAGGCACCACTTTGAAAGCTGAAGGCAAAGGCCCGGGCGGATGGCCGCTTCTGAAAGTCACTTCCGAAGGGGAGAATAAAGGCGCAACCGTCCACACCTGCTGGAAAGCAGGCAATACACCTGCGAAAGCGGGATTGGCTCTGGCTAAAATTAATC
>DAOPJS010000169.1:0-3609 GCA_035399785.1 Alphaproteobacteria bacterium | reverse complement strand
GATCGAGGATGTCATCGGCCTTGATGCGTCCGACGCTGTCTGTGTTTCTGGCAAGACAGGTATCAACATTGACCAACTTCTGGAAGCGATCGTCACCAAACTTCCCCCGCCGCATGAGGGCGACATCACCGCCCCGACCAAGGCGCTGCTGGTGGATAGTTGGTATGACACCTATTTAGGGGTGGTTATTCTGGTACGGGTCGTCGACGGCACGCTGAAGAAAGGGCAGAAGATCAAATTCATGTCCAACGGCGCCACGCGGGAGATTGACCGCGTCGGGATGTTCACGCCCAAGCCGGTGATCCTCGACACGCTCGGCCCGGGGGAGATGGGCTTCATCACCGCCTCGATCAAGGACATCAGTGAAACAAAAGTCGGCGATACGATTACCGATGAGAAAAAACCCTGCGCGCAAAAACTGCCGGGGTTCAAGCCATCAATCCCGATGGTGTTTTGCTCCCTCTTCCCTGCCGATGCGGGCGACTATGAAAAGCTGCGCGATTCTTTAGGCAAACTTGCGCTGAACGACTCTTCCCTGCATTACGAGCCTGAAACATCACAGGCGCTCGGCCTTGGTTTTCGCTGCGGCTTTTTGGGTCTGCTGCATATGGAGATTATTCAGGAAAGGTTGGAGCGCGAATTCGACCTCGACCTGATCCCCACCGCGCCCAGCGTGGTTTATAAAATCAACATGACCAACGGGGAGCAGATAGAGCTGTACAACCCCGTCGACATGCCCGACGTGGTCAAGATTTCCAGCATCGAAGAACCGTGGATCAAGGCCACAATCTTGGTACCCGATGAATATCTCGGCGGGCTGTTGCAACTGTGTCAGGAACGCCGCGGCGAACAGGTGGAGCTGACCTATGCGGGCAACCGCGCCATGATGGTCTACCGCCTGCCGCTCAACGAAGTGGTGTTCGATTTCTACGACCGCCTGAAATCCATCTCCCGCGGCTATGCGTCCTTCGATTACGCACTGGATGGCTATGCGAAGAATGATCTGGTCAAGCTCGACATCCGCGTGAACGGGGAGAATGTCGATGCCCTCTCCATGATCGTGCATAAGGAAAACGCGGAGCGCCGCGGCCGCCAGCTTTGCGAACGCCTCAAGGAGCTGATCCCGCGGCAGATGTTCAAAATCGCCATTCAGGCGGCGCTGGGCGGCAAGATCATCGCGGCGGAGCATGTCAGCGCGCTGAGAAAAGACGTCACCGCCAAATGTTACGGCGGCGATATCACCCGTAAGCGCAAGTTGCTGGAGAAGCAGAAAAAAGGGAAAAAGAAAATGCGCCAATACGGCAATGTCGAAATCCCGCAATCCGCTTTCATCAACGCCCTGAAAATGGGGGATGACAAATAATGCCGCCCAAGAAATTTCATCAAATATTGCGAAAGTTTTTTGATGACTTCGAATGGATTCACATCACCCTCGGCCTGATCGGTAATCTGACCTTTTTTATCGGCAGTATTTTATTCTTTTACCAAGACCTGCAAAACGCGGGTATCTGGCTGTTTGTCATCGGCTCTTTTTTAATGCTGATCGGCTCTGTCGGCAGCGGCCTTGTCCGCTACGCCGAAAGAAAAAAGAAACAGGACAATTCAAAAAGCCCTTATAAGAATATGGGGTGATAATTGTATTTTACCCCAGAACTTAGCCACGACCACATCCCCAGCCTTATAAGAAAATTCAAAACATTGGTTGGATGGAAGAATTTAAATAAACGGCTACTTTATCTAGATCAAGAAAGAAAAAAGCCTTTACTAAAAACACTTATAGAAAAAAGATATAAATTAGAAATAACCTTACATGAAATAATAAAATATCAGGAGGCGACCAGAAGAATTCCATGGGAGCCCACCAGAAATCAAATATCTGTCTATTCATTTATTGCAATGGTAGCTCAAGTGTATGAACGCTTAAGCCCATTCGCAAAAAATAAATTACAATCTAGATTAAAAGGAGACCTAAAAACAAAGGCAGGTTTTGGGCCTACAGCATTTGAAATGATAATTGCTGCAAACTTATTGCAAAACAACTTTGAAATAGAGTTCAAAGACCTTGAAAACACTTCTGATGGCGGGATATATGATATCTTTGCTAGAAAAAATAAAAAAGAATTAGAAGTTGAGTGCAAATATATTACAGGCGACAAAGGAAGAAAAATACATCAAGAAGAAATTCATAAACTAGCAGAAAAACTTGAAACAGAAATTAATTTGCACAGAAAAAATGATAATAGAAATTTATATGTATCTATTAAAATTAAAGATCGTCTAGAAAAAAACGAAGAATATATTAGGACCCTCAAAGAAAATATAATCAAAATACTTAAAGATCCAACAAAACAAATTGATTCAAAAGAATATATAATAGAAGCAACAATATTTTCTGATAGAATCAGTCCTTTTAAAAAACATGTAGAAGAAGATAAAGTTAGACAATTTGTAGCCAAACAATTTAATGTACAACAACCTCATGCTTTTGTTTGTTACAGTCCCAACCATAACGCTATAGTAGTTAACATATCGTCTGAAAAAGAAGATCAGGTTTTAAATAGAATCTATGAAAGCATTCTAAAGGATTGTAAAAACCAATTTTCCAAAAAAGAGCCTGCTATTTTATGTTGTCAACTTGCCGATGTTACCGAAGAGCAACTAAAGGCGCTACAAAAAGCACAGAAAGATGAAGACATCGGACTTCAAATAATTGCGAATCTTATTTTGCAAAAAAGACCTTTTTTATTAGGTATTGGCTTTATGACAGAAGGCGAGGGCTATAAAAAAACTTATCCAAACCTTGTTGGGGTACCTAAATTATATTCAAATTCAGGATCCGTGTTCTTTTTTAAAAACCACGATCATCCATTAGCAAAAGATAGAGATTACGACGTTTACAATTTTCTTAAGGAATAAGAAAATTCATGCTACACTCACTTTACTGTCCGTTCATCAAAACGGCACGGCGTGACGGGAAAAATCGTCAGCGCGCATTGGTTATCCTCCCCCACCCCCACCTTCATTTTTGACGAACAAACTACTAAATTCGGTTTATTGGAAAATGAAGACATGCAATACCCTCTCCCTGCCCGCAAAAAATGACGAACGAACTAGGCGGAATACAATTATTGGAAAATAAACAGGCCTAAAAAAAACGTCATCGCGGGGAAAAACACCGCAATGACGCAAAGGTTAGGAATTTTCAGATGACCTTAACGGTGAGCGCGTCGGCCGTTATCGTGGCGGTCGTATTTTCGATAGTCCTTTTTGTAATGGGCCTTCTTATAATCGCGGTGATCATCATGATGGTCATCACGGTCGCCGAAGGCGAAGTTCAGGACGAAGGGAAAACCGCTGTAATAGCTCGCATGGCTGTGGCGGTAACGCGGGTAATACGGACGGCTGTATCGTTCCACGACCACGACCTTGTTATACGGGCGCGGGTTGTAACTGCGTTGCAGGTCTTCATACATCACCTGACGCACTTGGGCGCGGCCGGTGTCGGAGCCTTCAAGGTTGACAATCTCCCATGATCCGTCGGGCTTGTAGCAGGCAGTGCCATAGGCCTGCTCCGCCCGTCCGCCGATGGACACGGTCTTGGTGTATTCG
>DAOPJS010000168.1:0-3612 GCA_035399785.1 Alphaproteobacteria bacterium | reverse complement strand
GCTACAACTTTGGAAGAATATCGCAAGTATATTGAGAAAGATGCGGCCTTGGCACGTCGTTTTCAGGCTGTTTTTACCCCGGAACCGACAGTTGAGGACACAATTTCGATCTTAAGAGGCCTAAAAGAGAAATACGAGGCCCATCACGGGGTCAGAATTACCGATTCAGCGATTGTTTCGGCGGCCACGCTGTCAAATCGCTATATTACTGACCGTTTTTTGCCCGATAAGGCGATTGATTTGATTGATGAGGCCTCTTCACGCCTACGCATGCAGGTTGACAGCAAGCCGGAGAAGATAGACGAACTGGATCGCCGGATTGTTCAGCTCAAAATCGAGCGAGAGGCACTGTCCAAAGAAAAGGATAAGGCTTCTAAAGAGCGCTTGAAGGATTTGGATAGCGAGCTTGTTGAATTAGAGAAACAATCGGCGGATCTGACGAGTAAGTGGCAATCAGAGAAAGAAAAGCTGAACGCATCCCAAAAAGTGACGGAGCAGCTGGATCGTGCCCGTATCGAACTGGAACAGGCGGAGCGCAATAGCGATTGGGCCAAGGCCAGTGAGTTGAAATACAGCCAAATTCCCCAGCTTGAGGAGCTTTTGGAAAAAGCATCCAAAGTGACCGGCGATCATATGATTGATGAAGAAGTGACCGAGGATGATATTGCCGCCGTGGTCAGTAAATGGACGGGTATTCCCGTCGACAAGATGCTGGAAGGGGAGCGTGACAAGCTTTTGGCCATGGAAGATAAGCTGGGTCAACGCGTTGTCGGACAGGATCAGGCCGTTGTGGCTGTGGCCAATGCCGTGCGCCGCGCCCGCGCAGGATTGCAATCCCCTAATCGCCCGATTGGCTCTTTCTTGTTTTTGGGGCCGACAGGGGTTGGTAAAACCGAGCTGACCAAGGCTTTGGCTGAATTTTTATTTGATGATGATACCGCGATGGTACGAATTGATATGTCCGAATACATGGAAAAACATTCAGTTGCCAGATTGATCGGCGCGCCTCCCGGCTATGTCGGCTACGAAGAAGGAGGCGCCTTGACCGAGGCTGTGCGCCGCCGCCCATATCAGGTTGTCTTGTTTGATGAGATTGAAAAGGCACATCCGGATGTATTTAACGTGCTTTTACAGGTTCTGGATGATGGCCGTCTGACGGACGGGCAGGGGCGCACCGTTGATTTCAGTAATACGGTTTTGATTATGACCTCTAACCTTGGGGCGCAGCATTTGGTGGAATTAAAAGACGGAGAAAGTGTTGAGAGCGTTCGTGATAAGGTCATGGATGTTGTTCGCAGTTCGTTCCGTCCTGAATTCTTGAACCGTCTGGATGAAATCCTGCTCTTCTCCCGTTTGGGACGTGAGCAAATGACAGGAATCGTCGATATTCAGCTTAAAGGGCTCTATAAGCTACTGGTGCCACGCCGTATCAAGCTGGAAGTTGATGAAAAAGCGAAGAAGTGGCTGGCGGATAAGGGCTATGATCCTGCTTACGGGGCGCGGCCGCTTAAACGTGTTATCCAAACAGAATTGCAAAACAAACTGGCGGAGATGATTTTACGCGGTGAAGTTATTGATGGTTCTCAGGTAAAGGTAAGCGAGAAAGCCGATCATCTTGATTTTGCGGTTCAGGCACCCAAAGGCGGATCCTTGAAGGAAGCTGCATAGACACTCCCGCCAAGTTCGGGTATTTTAGAGGGGTTATATTGATTCCTCTTAGGGCAACTATTCCATGAAAAAACAGCTACTCCTGATAACGACGGGTCTTTTGACGTTAAGTGCCTGCGCCACCATCATTAATCATCAATCTCAAAAAATTACCATGCGTACGCCCGGGGCAACAAATGCGCGCTGTATCATTGAAAATGAAGATATGAAATACATCGCCTATACGGATGATACAATCGAGATTATGAAATCACCCCATGATCTTGTGATCAGGTGTCAGGCCCCCGGAAACAGGGAACAAACGGTTCTTTTGAAGCGTGAAGTTAATGATTGGGTGTTTTTGAATGTGGCAAATGGTTTTGTGCCGGGTGCCGCCTATGATTATTTCTCCCGCGGGGCTTTTGAATATCCCGATGTCTTTACGGTCAGCTTTGTCGGAATGCCTATCCAGCCTTATGAGTTGCCGGAGCATTACAATACCGATTTAAAAGATAACAACAGCTACAACTCCATTGAATATATGGGGCCGACGGAGAAATTAACGAATAAAACCCATGGGGAAGAACCTTATGTTCTTAAAAAGAAAGAGAGCATGTATGGTTCGAGCGGGGATTATGGTGCAGAATCTTCCGCGCCTGCTTTAGATGATATTCATCGCCAATATAATCCTTCGGTTTCGGCTTATGATCCGACGGAAGAAGATAAATAGGGCCGATTATAATCTGGCGACATAGGTGATGCCGCCATAGATTTCTTCCAAATCTCTGACATCCTCTATGACGGTGGTCATATGCCGGGCGGTGGCGTTAATGACATAGCGATCATCCATCATGATTCCAACGTGTCCCCGAAAAAAGACGATATCATTTCTGGCAAGCTGTTCCTTATCTGTTTCATTACCGAAACTTCCTTGTTGATCGGCGCTGTCACGCTTGGGGCAAGGGTATCCGTGGGACATCATGATTTGTTGAATAAGGCCGGAACAATCCAGTCCAAAGATTGATCTGCCGCCATAGATATAAGGTGTCCCCAAATAAAAAGTGGCGGTATGAGCCAAATCTTCCGGCATCATAAAACCGTCCAAAGGGGCAATATGATCCGTAAACACCCAATGACCATCATCCAGGGCGGTAAAACCGTTTTCCTGCCTGTCAATCATTGTCACGCGCGATAGAAAACTGATTAGCGCGTTCGGGCGGGATTTAAAATCAGGCTCAGGGTACAGATGCGTCGCCTTACTTTTGACTATGGCATTGGGCGGCGGAACATCCTTTACCAATAGGGCGCGTTCAACATAGCCCTTGTAGCCGTCCAAAACGCTATAGCCGTAAACATAGGTGCCGTGGGATTCTTCAACCTGAAACTGTTCCCCGTAAAGTAATTGGGAATCCTGATCGCTTATTTGGCCGGGTTCTTGCGGATTGCCCAGAATTTCTGCAATTGGCGATATGGTGGTAAGTAACATGTTTTAAGTATAGCGTTCTTGAATGAAATTGAAAACGGCGCGCATACCTGTGTCTGCGCCTCCTTGTGTACGACCGGCCTTGCCGTTTTGTTCCCATGCGTAACAATCCAGATGTATCCAGTCGATTTTAGGATCAATAAAACGCTGCAGGAAAAGTCCGCCATGAATTGCACCCGCGCGGCCTTTGCCGTTATTGATCAAATCGGCGACATTGCTGTCCATTTCTTTTTCATATCCATCCCATAATGGCAGCGGCCAGACAGGGTCATCATTTTCCAGCCCCATATGCCGTAAATCGTCCAGAAAGATATCATTGTTGGAAAAAAAGGCTGGAATGTCATAACCCAGGGCGACGCGCGCGGCGCCTGTTAACGTGCAATAATCAACAATCAAGTCCGGCTTTTCTTCGGAAGCATAGGTCAGGGCATCGGCGACCACCAAACGTCCTTCGGCGTCTGTATCGTCAATTTCAACCGTGA
>DAOPJS010000167.1:1568-3638 GCA_035399785.1 Alphaproteobacteria bacterium | reverse complement strand
TTATGTTTGGTATAGCCATATTTATTGGCACGGGCGGCGTCTTCTTCCTGAAGATAGGCGCTGTCGGCCAGAAGAATTTTACACAGATCAAATGTCGCGTCGGAGCAATATATTTTTCCTTCAAAACCGTTTTTTACCAATAAAGGTAAATATCCGCTGTGGTCGATATGGGCGTGGGTTAATAACACGGCATCAATTGATTTCGGATTAATCGGAAATTTGTCCCAGTTTCGTAGGCGCAGCTCCTTCAATCCCTGAAACAGGCCGCAATCAATCATAATTTTCTGATTACCGTCTTCCAGAAGATATTTCGATCCTGTAACGGTTTGTGTGGCGCCCAAAAAAGTCAGTTTCATTGTAATTCCTTAGGTTAAATTTTTTGTCCCGTGCTGACCCCGAACCAGACAGCCACACCAACCAAAACCAGCGCTAAAATTCTGCGGACGATTAGCCGGTGTCTGTCATTCTCCAGAAACGGTCTTGCCGATCCTGCCAAGGTTACTATAAGCCCGTGAATGATAGTTGCAACAATCACAAAAACGATTGTCAGGAAAACAGCTTGTGCAGCTGTAGATTGTTCAGGATTAATAAATTTCGGCAACATGGCGATATAAAAAAGCGCTGCCTTAGGGTTAAGTAAATTTGTAATAAGGCCGCGTTTGAAAAAACGGGCATTATATATCAGGCTTTTAACTTCGGAGGCGGATAACAGCGGCGCCGGCTTCCATGTATCCCATGCGAGCCATAGGAGATATAAAACGCCGCCGAAGCGAAGTACCTGATAGGCAATAGGGGAATTAGAAATCAGGGTTGCCACGCCCATGGCCGCAGCAAGCCCTACAATAAGCAGACCAAGGGCAATGCCGGCAATTGCGGCATACCCCGCGCGGCGGCCATCTGTGGCGCTTAATACGGCAATATAGGCCATATTGGGACCCGGAGTTGATTCAATCAACGCGCAAGTTAAGATAAAGGAGAATAAGGACGCAGAATTGATAAAATCCATGTTTTTTACCGATAGTTTCTTCTATTCTATTCATACCCTATTTTATGCGGATAAGAGATAACAATGATCAAGGATGCCGATTTTAATTTACTACAAGGAACCGAGAGCTATTTAAATGATTTATGGCGTTCCTTTCGGATATGGCAGGAATTTCGTAAAGGCTTTAATGGATTAAGGGGCGTAAATCATTGCGTTACCTTCTTTGGCTCGGCGCAGTTTGACGAGAGAAATCCGTATTATCAATTGGCCTATGATACGGCCTATCTTATGGGCAAGGCAGGATATTCGGTGATGACGGGCGGCGGCCCCGGCATTATGGAGGCCGCTAATAAGGGCGCCAAGGATGCAGGGGCAATGTCTATCGGCTGTAACATCACTTTGCCTAATGAGCAAAAGCCTAATCCTTATACCGATATCTCGCTTACGTTTGATCATTTCTTTGTTCGTAAAGTGATGTTGATGAAATATTCCCGCGCGTTCATTTTGTTGCCTGGTGGTTTCGGTACCATGGACGAGATTTTTGAAGCGGCCAATTTAATGCATACGGGAAAAATCCAGAATTTCCCGATCATTGTGATGGGGACGGAGTATTGGCAAAACTTACGGTCTTTTATTGAAAAGACCATGTTGGAACACAAAGCCATTGAGGCGAAGGAAGCACATTTTGCCCATATGACCAATGATCCGCAGGAGGCATTGGATCTGGTTCGTATTCAAAGTAATGCTGAAAAAATTTAAATCATAAAGGAGAAAAAAATGACCAAAGATTATAAATCGATGATAGCGGATATTTCCGAATATACAGGGGAGCTGAGAAAAGCTATCCCCGATACGATGAATAATTTCTATGCCATGTCCAAGGCGGCGACAGAGGATAATGTACTGGATAAGAAAACCAAGGAACTGATTGCACTGGCGATCGGTGTGTCGCAGCGCTGTGACGGCTGCATCGGTTTTCATGTCAAAGCGCTCAAAAATCTGGGCGCGACGCGTGAAGAGATAGCGGAAGTCATGGGGATGTGCGTCTATATGGGCGGCGGCCCGGCCCTGATGTATGCGGCAGA
>DAOPJS010000167.1:0-1468 GCA_035399785.1 Alphaproteobacteria bacterium | reverse complement strand
CCTGCGCCGACGATCCAAGGATCCAGTTCGACATTACCTGTAATGGCGCCGTTGTTAACGGAAGCGTCAACATCAACCCAAACTTTTTTCACGTCCAGGTTCAAACCCCAGTGATCATTCAACCAGTAATCTGTACCGGCCTGTAATGCATAACCGAAGCTGCCATCAGCGCTGAGGGCCGTAGTATTGGCACCGTTATCTTCGTTATATGGCAGTGTGTAGTTGATACCCGCGCCGACATATGGGCTGAATTTTTGATCAGGTGTGAAGTGATATTGCAATGTCAATGTTGGCGGCAAAATCATTGTGTCACCCAGATCCAGATTTCCTGTTGCTGTTTTCAGGCTCAGATCATGTGGGGATGTCGCCAAAATCAACTCGGCAGCAATATGGTCTGTGAAGAAATAGCTGATGTCGAATTCAGGAACAACGGCGTTATCGGCATCAGGTGTGCCGCCGATTGTTGTTGAACCACCGCCATCCGGCAGAACACCGATTGCTCTGACGCGCAGTTGAAAACGCTCTTTCGCAAAAACGTCTTTTTCTTGTGCCATGGCGGCTGTTGACAGTCCCGCCACCCCGACGCTGGCTAGCAAAGCCAAGCTTAGTATAGATTTTTTCATAATAGATTTCCTTGCTCTCTGGTTAATACCCAGCAGAAACTATCAGGATCGGGGGAGAGGTGAATTGACGAAAATCAATTCTGATCAGGTTTTTCATCATCATTGAGGATGCGCCGCGCGGCGCCGTCCAGATCATCATATTGACCGGATTTCAGGCTCCATACAAAGGCACCCAGGCCAATCAGGCCGAGAAGCAGGGCAATGGGAATAAGGTAGATCAGAACGCTCATTTGAATAGTTTTAACCTGAAAGAGTTGGCAATGACAATGAGGGAGGAGCCCGACATGGCAATTGCTGCAATCATCGGGGTAACCATCCCTGCCAAGGCAAGCGGCACAGCAATAATGTTATAGGCAATCGCCAGCATGAAATTCTGTTTCACCAGTTGCTGGGTCTTACAGGCGATTTGATGGGCCTTGTAGACCGGTGCCAGTTTATCCCCCATAAAGACAATATCGGCGGCATTTTGTGCCATATCAACAGCGGTACCCGGGGCGATAGAGACATTGGCCCCTGCCAGCACAGGCGCGTCGTTCAGGCCGTCCCCAACCATTAAAACTTTATGTCCTTCATCTTTCAGTTTTTTGAGGACATCAAATTTTTCGGTTGGCGTTTTTTCGGCATAAACTTCCTCAATACCGCATTCTGCGGCAATGGTTCGGGCAACAATGTCACGGTCACCTGATAACATGATCGTGTTGATGCCTGCTTGTCTGAATTGTTTTATCGTATCGGCAGAATCTTCGCGTAACTTGTCTTTGAAATAAAAGACGCTCGGTTTTTGTCCTTCGACATCCAGCCAGATTTCAAGATTATCGGAGGGGGTAATATTTGTATCACCGCAC
>DAOPJS010000166.1:0-3660 GCA_035399785.1 Alphaproteobacteria bacterium | reverse complement strand
ATCGGAATCGCCTTTTTTGTTAAGATACATGAATTGGCTGGGACATTTTGAATTCGGCCAAAATCTTAAACCACTTAAATTCGATGGTTTTGAAACGCAGGCAGATACGCTTGATTGGTGGGTTGAATATTGGATGCGTGTGTATAGCTATATCTTATCTTTACCGCACTATGAGAATGTTATCTTTCTTGATCATGACGGTATGTGCGCCGATCCTGAAAAAATATTTTCCTTACTTGCCCGGCGGATTTCATTAAAGGAAGAAGATTTCCGAGGGTTTCTGCCCAAAATTAAGACAGCCCATCATTATGGCGATGTGCACGATGTCGCACAGGAAACAGTGAATGCGGCGGACGAAGTTTATCAGCGGCTTTTGCAGCGGGCGTTATAAATGAGGGAAATGGTGGAGCTAATCGGGATCGAACCGACGACCTCTTGCATGCCATGCAAGCGCTCTCCCAGCTGAGCTATAGCCCCTTAAAAAAGGATAGGGGGATAATTAGAGGAATTGTGCTGATTTTTCAAGCTTTAATGCGCTCTCATGCGTTCGGGCATAAAAAAGGGGCCTTTCAGCCCCTTTTTGTTTGTATTTTTGTAAGACTTACTTCTTTTTCAGAAGGTCGCGGATTTCACCCAGCAGAACAACATCAGCAGGCGGGACAGCCGGCGCAGCGGCTTCTTTTGCCTTCAATCTGTTGATTTGTTTGACCAGCATGAAGATGACGAAGGCAACAATCAGGAAATTAATAACGGCGTTAATAAAAACACCATATTTGATGACAGTTGCACCGGCAGCTTCGGCAGCGGCAATTGACTCATAGCTTTGACCATCCATGGCTACAAACAGGTTGGAGAA
Source organism: Alphaproteobacteria bacterium (assembly GCA_035399785.1). Classification (GTDB taxonomy): domain Bacteria; phylum Pseudomonadota; class Alphaproteobacteria; order Micavibrionales; family Micavibrionaceae. The sequence goes on along the minus strand of DAOPJS010000166.1, from coordinate 2,804 downwards.
ATCAACGCCGCTTGTCAGCATGCCGATAACCGGCATCAGGATATCGCCGACCATGGAGTTGACGATCGCCGTAAAGGCGGCGCCGATAATAATACCAACGGCCATGTCCATGACATTTCCCTTGGCGATGAAGGCTTTAAATTCGTTAAACATATTTCAGACCCTTTGTTTAAAATTGTTAAGTTTATGAAAACATTGGCTGAATTATAGTGTGAACGGGCTTTTCGTCAAGCAAAGGGATTACTTATCCTGCCATGACTGAATTTTACGGTAAATAGTAGAGGGGGAGATATCAAGCATGCCGGCGGCTTTTGGGATATTTCCGCCGCATAGGGTAATGGCTTGCTCTATTGCCCGTTTTTCAATCTTCCACAAAGGCATGCTTATATGCGCCATGCCGTCAGCCGCTTTTTCTTTTTTATGAAAGGCGCATTTCTGGATATGGTCGGGCAAGGTGGTTTCGGTAATGATTGGTTGCTTCGTCGTTGCGACCAACTGGCGTATGAGATTTTGAAGTTCTCTGATATTGCCCGGCCAGTCATAAAGGCAAAAAAGATGAAGCGCATGCTGTGAAAAATCTGTCACGGGAGATTTAATTTGGGCAGCGTATTTTTCCAGATAAAAATAGGCCAGATCGATGACGTCCTCTCCGCGGTTGCGCAGCGGCGGCATAGTGATGGGAAAAACGTTCAAGCGATAATATAAATCTTCCCGAAAATGTTTGTCTTTAATACATTCGGCAGGATTGCAATTTGTTGCACAAATTATACGGATATCTGCCTTGCGGAGTACATCACTGCCGAGTTTTTGGTAGGTCAGATCCTGCGTAAAACGCAAAAGTTTGGCCTGCGTTTCCAAAGGCATTTCACAAATTTCATCAAGAAATAACGTGCCGCCTTCGGCCTGTTCAATGGCGCCTGCGCGGTTTTGATCTGCGCCTGTGAATGCCCCTTTTACATGGCCGAAGATTGCAGAATCAACGAGAGACCCTGAAAATGTTGCGCAGTTAACGGCGATAAATGGTTTTTCGCGGCGGTCGGAGTAATAATGCAGTGCCTGCGCGGTCACTTCTTTTCCTGTACCTGATTCCCCTGTAATAAAAACGGGCGTATCTGTCGGCGCAATATTTTCTATTTTTTTGTAAATATCCAACATGGCAGAGGAAGTACCGATGAAGCGCCCGAATGACTCCGGACAATCCGTTTTATCTGCCGTGTTATTACTGTTTTTCCCTTTTTCCATGCATCCCCCACTATGCGATAGAAAAACATCCTGTTCTTAATTTATCGTTCTTGATTTTTCATAATATAATTAAGAAAGATAAATAATTTATTAATGGATAGGGAGAGCCATTAAGAAAGATTAATGGGTGAACGTAGGCAATAAAAAAACCCGCAGCACAGTGCGGGTTTTTAAACTTTATATTATTCAGCCTAGCGCTGGTTCATGAAATGCAGGATGTACTGGAACATCGCGATGAAGCTGATATACAGGTTCAGCGCCGCGGCCCATCCCATACGGCTGGCAAATTCAGCCGGCATATTCGCTGAGTACATACGCTTCATATCCTGTGTCTGCCAGACGGTCAGCCCGGAAAATAACAAGATACCGGCACCTGCAATCAGGTTTGACAGCATGCTGCTTTGGAAAAAGATGTTCATGATCCCAAAGACAACAAGGCCGATAATGCCCATACTCAGGAATGTCTGCAGACCACTCAGATCTTTTTTCGTCGTGTAGCCGACAATGCTTAGTCCTGCGAACATGGCAGTGGCAATAAAGAAGGCCTTGGCCACCGATACCGCGAAGGCAGGGTTATTTGTCGCCACCGCGGCAATCGCGGCGAAGCTGATACCATACACAACGGCCACGCCGAAGAAGGCGGCCATAAGCTGTGAAGCTTTCATACGGTCAGGACGGAAGCCGAACCATATGATGGCCAGCGGAGCAAAAATAACCAAATATCTTTGCGGACCGCCTAAAAATAAATTTAATAAGGCGGGAGATGTCCCAACGACCAAAGCTACCAGCGCCGTCACTAGGACGCCACCGGACATTCTGGCGTAGATGTTATTCATATGCTTGCGCAATCCGGCGTCAATTTCACGTGTTGTGGATGTTGAGGCCGTAGCGAAACGATTAGGTTCCATTGTTTGTAAACTCCTTTTTTAGGCTCATTCGTCTAATTTTTCAGTAGCGTTACATCAACCGGAAAAAATCACATATTTTTGTAACGGCATGGCTATATTCTATCACTTTTAGGCCGAACGCAACAAAAACAGGACTTATTTTGTTCTGATTTTTGGAGCCGTTACTATTGCCACGGATTGTTGTTGCGGCGTGATTTGAATCGCTGGCGGGTTGTCCAATTTTCCCGTGGATTCAATGGTTTGGAAATTACCTCCTCACGCGGCGCGCGGATGGTTCGCCATGGGCGTAATTGTGGCAAGTCGGGAATAGGATACCCCGTTGTTGCCGATAATGCCTGAATACGTTTTTCAATCGGCGGATGGGTGGCGAATAATCCCATAAACGGCACACGGTTTTCGATGCACATCATGTTAATGTCGCCCGGCATTTTGGGGATTTGATCTTTTCCTGAAATTCGCATTAAGGCACGCATCATCGCATCCGGATTTTTTGTCATTTTTACGGCGCCTGCATCGGCCATATATTCACGGCGGCGCGACAGGGCAAAGCGGGTGAAGAGAGTCGCAAAATAACCGATCCATAAAATGCCCAAGATAACGATCAGGATCAGCATACCGTTTCCTTTGCCGTTGGATGAGCGGCGCGGGCCGACC
>DAOPJS010000165.1:0-3681 GCA_035399785.1 Alphaproteobacteria bacterium | reverse complement strand
GATGATGCTCGGATCCATGGCCAGTGCGGTCAACAAATCCGACATGATGGTCGGTGCCTTCCTTGGCTTTGCTGCTGTCGGTGTCATGGGATACCTGTGGTTTAAACAAAGCCGCCGCGTCAATATCGGTTTATTCATGCAGGTAACAGGTATCTTCCTGATGCTCTTCTGCGTGCATTTGTTTATCTATGGTTTCCACGAATTGACCGAAGCAGGCGTCGTTCCCGGAATTGATAACTTCTACTGGCATGTGTTGACAGAGCCATTGGAACCCGGTGAGCCTATCGGACGTATGATAACTATTAGCTTGCTCGCTATCCCATGCTTGTGGTTACTAATAGGTTATGTACGCGAAAAATTCTTTTCACAGCCTGTATTCAGTGCCGCTGAATAGAACAGGTGTTATTATTGCTGCGATTTTATGTTTCCTTGGCGGAGCCCCTGCCAAGGCACAAACCGTTCAGGACCAAATAACCGAACGCATTAAAAACGCCGATGATCATAATTACCTCAGCCTTTCTTTTGAAAATGATCTGATCGGCAGCGGACAAGATGAAAATTACACAAACGGTGTCCGCCTGACCTATTTTGATGTCGAGAGTGAAATTCCGCCTGTTATCGATGAACTGGCCGAGGCAATCCCGACATTCGATATCAATGAAACAACCAGCACTTTTTTCAGCATAGGACAAAATTTATATACGCCGCAGAACATCCGTATTCGCGCCCTGCAACCCGATGACCGTCCCTATGCGGCGTGGCTTTACGGATCTGTCGGTTTAGCCACAGTGACAAAAAACCATTTGGACGAGCTGGAATTTACGGCCGGTGTTATTGGTCCGCCTGCTCTGGGCGAACAAACGCAGACATTTGTTCATAAGCATATTTCCGACTCCCCTCTCCCCCAAGGATGGGACAATCAATTAAAATTCGAACCGGGTTTTATTGCCTCATGGCGCCGCCGCTGGCCTATTTGGTATCGTCAAAATCTGGGTGATTTTCGCCTGCGGATTGAACCCGATATCAATGTCTCCCTCGGTAATGTGTATACCTACGCCGGAACAGGTGCGACCGTCACTTTTGGCCCCTATACCAGCCGCATACAAGACACGCCGCCCCGCGTCCGTCCATCCATGCCGGGCACTGGATTTTTTGATACGCCCGATCGTGAGATCAGTTGGTCGCTCTTTGCCGGTTTTAACGGCCGCGCGATGGCACGTAATATTTTTCTGGATGGCAATACCTTCCGCGACAGCCACAGCGTCGATAAGAAAATATTGGTCGGTGATGCCAATATCGGCGCGACGATAGGCTTTGACGACTACCGCCTGTCATACACATTGAATTACAGAACCAAGGAATTCCGCAAGCAAGATGATCCCAGTATTTTCGGCTCCCTCACCCTGACGATGCGGTTTTAACCAATAGAGAATCCTCAACATAGCCGAATCGGGATATCATGTAGCCCAGAGTGACATAAAGTAACAATCAGCGTAAAATTCTTCATCAGGTCCTTTTATCTTCATGAATTACGATATCATCCACATTGCGGGCAAGCCTCACGTTCTTGTGCCGATTCACGACTTCACCGCCCTGAAAAACGCAGGCAGTAACAGCAACCTGCCCGAGACTGTCTTGCAACAATTAACATTAGGACAAGACAGCCCGATCAAAATTATTCGTAAATACAGAGGACTGACCCAAGGAGATCTGGCGGAAGCGGCAGGCATTTCCCGCCCCTATCTGACCGAAATTGAAACAGGGCGCAAAGACGGCTCCATCCGCGCGCTCAAATCAATTGCCGGCGCCTTAGATGTATCGCTGGAATTGCTGGCTTAACGCTTTAAGCTTCCCATTACACCGCGCAGCAATTCACGGGCGATTGTTCGGCCGATTGTTGAACTTAACGAGCGAACGACTGATTTGACCGCTGCCTCACCGACACTCTGACGATTGGAAGATTTCTTCGGCTTTGCTTTTTCCGCTTCCTGTTGTGCCTGTGCCGCCTGCTCTGCCGCTTTTTCTGCCTTTTTTTGCAATAATTCGTAGGCGCTTTCGCGGTCTTGCGTTGTGTCGTATTTCGCTCCGACACCATCGGCCATTAAGGCCATACGCTTGGCTTCAGCACTCGCTACCCCTAATTTGGATGACGGTGGACGGATGAGAGCGCGTTCGACAATGGACGGCGTTCCCTTACCTTCCAGTGTTGATACCAGCGCTTCACCAACGCCAAGTTCGGTAATGATATCGGCGACATTAAACTTCGGATTCTCGCGGTAGGTTTCCGCCGCCTGCTTAATCCCTTTTTGCTGTTTCGGCGTAAAGGCACGCAAGGCATGTTGAATACGATTACCCAACTGGCTCAATACCGTATCCGGCACATCGGCAGGATTTTGGGTGATAAAGAAAACGCCGATACCTTTGGAACGGATCAATCGCACAACCTGTTCGACTTTTTCCAACAACGCTTTCGGAGCATCATCAAAGAGCAAATGCGCTTCATCGAAGAAGAAAACCAGCTTTGGTTTCGAAGAATCTCCCGCTTCTGGAAGATCTTCGAATAATTCGGCCAAAAGCCATAGAAGGAATGTTGCATAAAGGCGCGGGCTGTTCATTAACTCATCCGCCGCCAGAATATTGACATAGCCTTTACCGTCCATATCGGTGCGCATCAGGTCTTTTAATTCCAGCGCAGGTTCGCCGAAAAATTTATCTGCCCCCTGATCTTCCAGACGAAGCAAAGAACGCTGGATAGCAGCCACAGATTGTTTACTGACCATACCGTAAGTTGAAGAAATTTCTGATGCCCGATCCGCCATTGAAATCAGCAAAGCACGCAAATCTTTCAGATCGAGTAGGAGCAGCCCTTCCTCATCGGCCAGACGAAAGGCAACATTCAAAACCCCTTCCTGCGTATCGTTCAGCTCCAACATACGCGCCAAAAGAATAGGGCCTATTTCAGAAATTGTGGTACGCACAGGGTGCCCCTGCTTGGCGTACATATCCCAAAAGGTCACAGGAAAGGCGCGCGGTTTATAATCTTCCAAACCAATTGTTTCTGCTCGTTTAACCAGAAAATCCTGCATTTCCGATGGTTGACAGATACCCGATAGGTCACCCTTCACATCAGCCATAAACACAGGAACGCCGGCATTTGAAAATCCTTCCGCCAAATCCTGAAGAGTGACGGTTTTCCCCGTTCCCGTTGCTCCTGCAATCAAGCCATGACGATTTCCCCATTTTAGTTCGAAATAAAGTCTATTATCCGGGTTCCCTGTTTCCGATCCGACATAAATGGCTTCGGGTGTATCTGACATATTTCTACTTTCCTTGAATTACAAAATTTCCTTGGTTTTATAAAATTCGAAGCTACGATCATGCTCCAGTGACGGGATCGCTTTTCTGGCTTTAATCACATCAAGGAAGTCAATCTTGCGCGAAATAATTCCCGGAGTATTCTCTGTTTTTTCTGCCAAAACCTGCCCCCACGGCCCCACGATCATTGAATGGCCGTGCGTTTCGCGCCCGCCTTCATGTTCGCCGCATTGTGCAGGGGCAATCACAAAGCTTCCCGTTTCAATAGCACGGGCGCGTAACAAAGGCTCCCAATGCGCCTTCCCCGTCTGCGCGGTAAAGGCGGAAGGAACGGTAATCATTTCTGCCCCATGATGGGCCAGCGCC
>DAOPJS010000164.1:0-3734 GCA_035399785.1 Alphaproteobacteria bacterium | reverse complement strand
CGTCGGGTCAAAAAGCTGCCAATAACCGCTGGACAGCTTGGTCATAAAACTCAGCATGGCATTGCCGAACAGTCGAATACCCGGCATTTTTCTGACATCATCGACGTTATAAAACCGGTTGCCTTTGGTGTAGTCACAGTCGCCGTTAATGATCGGCGCTGTAAAAATGTCTATCAAGGCGGGATCCATTTGTCCGTCGCCATCCAGTTTGACAATGATATCGGCGCCGTCATTAAGCGCCTGCTCATATCCGGTAATCATGGCACCACCGACACCTTGATTCATAACATGGCGCAGAACATTAACGCGTTTATCCTTGCATTCTGTCTTGATTAACTCCCCGCTGTTATCGGGGCAGCAATCATCAACACAATAAATCGCCTGCACGCTTTCCGGAATTTTTTCCAAAACTGCCAAGATATGTTTCGTCACACGGTAGCAGGGAATGACAACGGCAATTTTCATGACTTACTTTCCTGCCGTAATAAGTTTTAATGCAACCAGAATAAGAACAACACCGATAATATATTGAAGATTAATCGGTTCTTTAAAAATCACATAGGATGCCAGCGGCACGAATACAAAACCTAAGGCAGCAAAAGGGTAGGCGATGGATAAGGCAACGTTTTGCAGCGTTATTGTCCAGATTACAGTAGCAATACCGTATAAAACCAGCGCACCCCAAAACCAAAGGTTCAGCGGCAGGGTCATAAGACCCTGAATACTATTGAGCGGCGGCGAATTAAGCGCCGTTAATTTGAAAAAAATATTTCCTGCGGCCAGCAAGACAGAAAAAAGGCATAGCTGCGTGATTTGTGCGAGTGAGAGCATTATCCCGTTTTCTCTTTTGTATATTTTCTTTTTAGCCAGCAGAAAAACATCATTAAAACCCAAGCTGCCGCGAGTGAGAGCGAGGGCACAAGCGTCATATTGTAACGCGTAACGTTGACGCTGGTAAAGGCATGAAATCCTACCATAAACCAACCTGGGAAGGATAAAATGATCAATTCCTGCCAGTTTTTCCGCCACGCAAAAATCAGCGCCGCGCCGAATAACGGCAGAACAACCAACGCCCAGTATTTCCCGATCCAAATGCCGTTAAATGCAAGAGATAGAGTCGTCATGATATGTTTGGGCAAATTAGGCAGCAGATAATTTTTGATGATATAAGGCATCAGGTTCTCGCGTCCGCCTGCTTCCTCAATGAGCTGCGCTCTGAAACTGGTATGGCCGATATAAAAGAAACCGTTTTTCTTATTTTCATAGTCAAAACGTTCATACGTTCCTTTACCGAATAAATTTTCCGCCAGCTTGTCGCCGAAGTCGGGCAAGCGGTAAATAAATGATGCCCCCCATTCCTGCCATGTCATATCATTATAGGCTAGGCGCTGCGTTAAGACATGCGGGCCATAGCCTTCTGATATCGTGTATTCACCGCTTGAGATGCCGTTTCTTAAAACCCACGGCCCGACACATAAAATAAATCCCGCAAGCAATAAGACTGGGTATCTGAGCGATTTAATAATCCCTTGTTTTGTAATAAACAGCGCCGCGACATAAAGAAAAAAGACACCGGCATATATCAAATAGGAATAGGCTGGACGGGTCAGCGTGGCCGCGCCCCATAAAATACCCGATAAGACCCAAAGCCATCCTGATTTTTTGATGTTGTCACGATATTGCCATGCCAGCGCGGCTGCGAGGGAGGCAAGAGTAAAGAAGGGAAACAAAAGAACTTCTGTCATGATTTCGGTCGCATATTGACCATAAACCTTGCTTAAAATACCGATCAGCAAACTAAGCCATGAAAGCGCCAGATTTTTTGTCAGGAGATAAGCTGTCAGCCAGATTAATGCCGCCGTTAAGGCGCTGATAATCGTTTGCCCGATGATAACGCTGGTATAATCATTACCGCATTTCTCTGCTTCTTTGCCGTTTTTACTGGCAATATGACAGGCCGCGTTCTCGTAAAAATTTTTATCAAAATGCATAAAGAATGACAAAAAGACAGGATAAACAGGGGTAAAGAAATGTCCTTCGCCATTCCTGCCTTTCTCCGGAAAATTTTTTCCGAAAACGCCGTTGGTGATCATGCCCTTATCAACAAAATCTTTGGCAATGGATAAGTAGATATAGGAATCGCCCGTCCGCATATGCGGCTCATAATTTTTGGATTGTTGCCAAATAGCAAGGGTCGATACCACTAAGACCAGAATAATATGATAGGCAAGCGGGATGGATTTCAGGGAAGTCATCTATTGTTTAAGCGCTGTTGTTGTCGAGATTAAATTTCGTACCACAGCATATAACATTTTCGCATGGGCTTCCTGTATAATATTACCTTCATCATCAAAAGCATTTTGGGCTTCAGAAAGCGCTAATTGTTTGGGAATAACCGTCATATCGATATTACCCAAAAGCATACGAAGCGGTACAAGGCCGCGCAGTCCCCCGCGTACACTGGGGGAGGCAGCGGAGATAGCGGCAACTTTACCGGCAAAGGCAACCAGATTTTTTTCGCCTTCTTCGTGCTTGCGCGATATCCAGTCAATGGCGTTTTTCAACACGGCGGAATACCCGCTGTTATATTCAGGGCTGGCAATAAAAACACCGTCATGCTCAACGAATATATTCTTCAGGGCAATCGCTGTTTCCGGCAGGCCGCTTTCATCTTCCAAATCACCGTCATAAAGCGGCATGGGAAAATCTTTCAGATCAATGTATGTTGCTTGTACGCCTTCTTTTTCTGCCAAGGAATATGCCAGTTTCGCCAGTTTTTTATTCAGCGATCCTTCGCGCGTACTCCCTGCCAGAAATAAAAGTTTAATAGCCATGATTAATAACGGTAAGCGTCGCTTTTGAACGGTCCTTCTTGATCCACGCCGATATATTCGGCTTGTTCTTTAGACAGCTTGGATAGCTTCGCGCCGATTTTTTCCAAATGCAGCGCAGCTACTTTTTCATCCAGATGCTTCGGCAGAACGTACACTTTGTTTTCGTACTCACCGTGATTATTCCAAAGCTCAATCTGGGCCAGTGTCTGGTTGGTGAAAGAGGCGCTCATCACGAATGACGGATGACCTGTCGCACAGCCCAAATTAACCAAACGTCCTTCAGCCAGAAGGATGATACGTTTACCGCTCGGGAATTCAATCTGGTCAACTTGCGGTTTGATGTTTGTCCATTTCAGATTGCGCAGTGGCTGTGTCTGAATCTCGTTGTCAAAGTGACCGATGTTACAGACAATCGCGTTGTCTTTCATTTCGCGCATGTGATCCATGGTGATGATGTCTTTGTTGCCTGTTGTCGTCACAAAGATATCGGCGCGTGGTGCAGCTTCTTCCATGGTAACGACTTCGTACCCTTCCATCGCAGCCTGTAGCGCGCAAATCGGGTCGATTTCGGTAACCATAACGCGTACACCTTGGGATTTTAGGGATTCAGCGGAGCCTTTGCCCACGTCGCCGTAACCCGCAACACAGGCCACTTTACCGGCCATCATAATGTCTGTAGCACGGCGGATGGCATCAACCAGTGATTCGCGACAGCCATATTTGTTATCGAATTTTGATTTGGTGACGGAGTCATTGACGTTAATGGCCGGCGCCTTCAATTCGCCCTTTTTTGCCATTTCGTACAGGCGGTGTACGCCTGTTGTTGTTTCTTCGGAAATACCGCGAATTTCATCAAACATTTCGGGGTATTGGTCATGCATGATTTTGGTCAGATCGCCG
>DAOPJS010000163.1:0-3743 GCA_035399785.1 Alphaproteobacteria bacterium | reverse complement strand
ACTGAAATAGGCTTTGAAATATAATCTTCGCAGCCGCCTTCACGAATTTTTTCCTCATCACCCTTCATGGCAAAGGCCGTCACCGCAATAACAGGAATTGATTTTAACTCTTCATCCTCTTTCAGCATCTTGGTGACATCCAAACCCGAAATTTCAGGCAATTGAATATCCATCAAAATCAGATCCGGCTTCTTTTCCCGCGCAATGTTGAGAACTTCATTCCCGTTACGGGTTTCTAAGGTATCAATACCATGCGCTTCTAGCAAATCATGAAAAAGCTTCATGTTAAGTTCGTTATCTTCAACGATAAGGACTGTTTTACTCATCTTTTAGGCAATCACTATTATTCCTGACAAAATCATTCGTGATCTTACCAGTAAAATCTTTTTCAAAATATTAATTTTCTTGTTTTTTATCAGTGTTTTGTGATTTTTTTTCACCGTCGCAGGATTCCGCTTCCACCCGCTCAAGCGCAACAAGCTTTTGCGTTACGGAAAAATCGTCATATTCGATCAACATGTCTGAAATAATGCCGTTTTCATGGAAAACCATGCTCATTTCGTAATCTGACGCGGCAGAATCTGCCAAAGTGGGGAAAACCGCCATTCTGACATTCCATGCAGGGGTATTAAGCAAACTCATATCCAGACTGTCGGACGGCTTAATCAATTGCATCGCATTGACCGGTTTTCCGATAAAGGTGTTGATTTCAACAGGACCTTCATCGTCACTGCCGTCGAAAACCACCGCTTGAAAGAATTTTTTGTTCTCCCGTGCATGGCGAACCATCTCGACAGTGTGCATCATCGGGAACATAGCCCCTTTTTTCAGATCGAATTTCAGATCCTCGGGCATGGTAAAGACGGCCTCACCGCCTTTATCGGCAACAACTGCCTTGCCACGTAACTCCTGATACAAATTGCCATCACGTTTACGGCGCGCGGAAAAATTAAAATCATTACCATCAAAGGTTTCAAAGGTGGAAAAGTCAGATGTAATCTGCATTCCCGGGCTGTCGGCATATTCATACGCCAGATTGAATTTATGATCGGTAATCCAGGCATCACAGGTCGGCTTCCATTCATAAAACATTTTACCGCTGATATTAATCACCTGTGACCCGCTGCGCGTCGCCACCAAATTAATGTCATATAATGCCTTATGGGGAACAAGGATGCTTTGCGCTTCTTCTTTCAAATTTTTCTTACCGACAAGACCGCCAAGGGCATAGGCATTGGGCAAAGAAGACAGGGAAAAGGCAAGAAAACAGGCAAAAAGTCTAAAAAATCTCATAAAATCAAACTCATCTGTGATGTGTGAAGCTCTATTACCATCATACTGGAATTACCGCGATGATGAAAGTTATTCCACGGGAAAAGCCCTTTAATGGGCAATCCTTGCCGCCCCTTCCATAATTTTCCGGTTAAAAAAGACTTTATTGCCGCAAAGCTCCCTCCCCAAAAAACCCTTAACCCATTGAAAACAATAATTTTCTGCAGTTGGCATAATCCTCGCAATACTCATAACAGGTTAAAATGTTCCACGGCGATTATTAGGGAAGCACCAATGCTCGACAATATTACAAGACAGCCCCCGACCAAGCTAAAAAGCGGCAAGAATTTGCTGCGCGGTAAATGGTTAAATGATGCAGATGGGGTTTTCTCTTATCTGGAACGTCATCGCAGCCATGACTCGCTGGAGAGTAAAAAAGACAGTTGGTGGCAATCGATGAGTGCCACACTCACCCTGCTGAAGCAAGCGCATGAGATTATTCTGCAATCTGAAAAACGTATCGAGGAACTGCAACGTTTATCGGGTACTGATGAACTGACAGGAATTATGAACCGCCGCGGTTTTATGCAGGCCTTCTCGCGGGAGTTGGACCGTGTGAACCGTAACAAGTCACAGGGCGGCCTTCTGGTGATGATTGATCTGGATAATTTTAAATCAATCAATGACACTTTCGGCCATGAAGCGGGCGATGCCGCGCTGAAATTAATTGCCGCGACGCTTGTTAATGATATACGCGTCATGGATGTTGCAGGCCGCATGGGCGGGGATGAGTTTACCATTCTCTTCGTCAATACGACCAGAAAAGAAGCGCTGGAACGCGCTCAATTTCTGATCAAACGATTGAATAATCTGTCGTTCATTTGGGATGGCAAGGAAATCAATTTACATGCCTCGCTTGGCCTGAAGGAATACGGCAAAGGCGCCAAAGCTGCCAATATCTTCAACGCCGCCGACGCCAGCATGTATGAAAACAAAAGACAACTGCAGAACTTAAGGATCAAACAGGACAACAAGGTTATGTAGATTTTATCGAACAAGTTTCGCCTGCCGCCCCTCCCTAACCGTGAACCCAAACCCAGGCAGGCGATTAAAGAACCCGGTGACTTTCCCCTAAAGTCCCGGGTTCGCTTTTTGGGGTTCTGGGAATCACGTATTGAAATCAACGCACAGTCCTTCTAAAGTCCGATTGAAATTCAACAAAACCAAAAATATCGATGAAAAAAATAATACTCATTCTTTTGGCGGGATTGCTGTTTTCTGCCTCTGCCAATGCGCAGGATAGCAGCCCCTATTGCGCAAAACTGGATGATGCCCAAACCTATAAGGATAATGAATCCTATCGCTATCTTGTTGTCGGAGAAAATGATCGTATTTTCCGCAGCCGTAAGGACCTGAAAGAGGATTTCACCCTAACGCAAGAAACACTGGAAAAATTTTCTAAATTAAACCGGATACTGAAATCACAGGGCAAAACCCTGCACATTGTCATGGCGCCGACACGCGGTGTTTTGAATGCCAATGACATGCCGTCAGATTCCAAATGGATTGACTCCTTTGATGTCGATAATGCCCGTAAGACCTTCACCCGATCAATTTCATCACTGAAAGCTATTGGCTTGTCAGTTGCAAATCTGGCCACAATCCCTGAAAATATTGCCAATAATTTCTATTATAAACATGATCACCATTGGACTGCGAAAGGGGCAAAATTCGCGGCGGAAAAAACTGCGCGGCTTATTACCGCTATCGACAAAGACCTGCCGCATCAGGTTTTTAAAACTGAAACAAAGCCCGAAGAAATCAATATTGAAGGCAGCTTTGCCCTGTTTATCGAAGATATATGCGGAACAAAAATCCCAGATGAAAAGGCGCCGATAATTCAAACTTTTGCCGAAAGACAGGATGATCTGTTCGACGGGAAACCCAATGCTGCCGTGGCTTTGATAGGCACCAGCAATACGACGGAGCCGGCGCCATCCTATGCCAATTTCGCAGGATATATGCGCGAATTACTGCAATCCGATGTCGAAAACTTCTCGGTTCAGGGCGCAGGAATTGAAAGCCCAATCCTGTCTTACTTCGCCGCCGATAACGAAAACAAAAAACAGCACAGGCATCTGATTTGGGAACTCGCCTCGCATTATGATTTTAACGGCGATGAATTTTCTCCTGTCTTCGCACAGGTAATTCCTGCCGCCGCAGGGGGCTGTGACGGCAAGGAAATTTTTAAAACCGAACAAACGATAGAAGGCGAAAAGGTAGGCCTGCCGCTGGATTCCGCTGCCTCACCGCTCGTCACAAAAAACAATTACGTGCATATCAAATTCAACAAACCAACAAAAAAAGACTTCGCGCTCAGCATAAAATTCAAAGACGGAACGGCCGAGCGTTTCCGCTTTGAGCGCGAAGACCGCTATCCGTTTGACGGGGTTTATTTCCTTGATCTGGAT
>DAOPJS010000162.1:0-3769 GCA_035399785.1 Alphaproteobacteria bacterium | reverse complement strand
ATAAACCATGGGTGATCATTCCGTTCGCAAATTTCAGGCAGATTGCCATCCGGCGATGTCCCCGACATAATAAAACCAGCCGCTTCCAGCTTGTCCTTGTAATTAATGTTGACTTCATAACGGTGACGGTGGCGCTCCGATATTTCGGTACAGCCATAAATTTCCGCCACTTTAGACCCTTTTTTCAGGGCGGCAGGATAGGCGCCCAAGCGCATGGTACCGCCGAGATCCTCTTCACGGCTGCGCTTTTCTTTGGAATTACCTTTTGTCCATTCGGTCATCAGGCCAATGACATGCTCACCGCCCTCGCTGAACTCCGTCGAGTTGGCATTAGGCACGCCCGCTAAATGCCGCGCCGCTTCCAACACCGCCATTTGCAGACCAAAACAAATACCAAAATACGGAATTTTCTTTTCACGGGCATATTGCGCCGCCTTGATTTTTCCTTCGGCACCGCGTTCCCCGAAGCCGCCGGGCACCAAAATACCGTTCACACCGTCCAGTTCATAGGCAATGTCATCGGCAGAGCCATCAAACAAGGTTGCCTCAATAAATTTGATTTTAACCTTGGCTTTGTTGGCAATGCCCCCATGAGTCAAGGCTTCATTCAGAGACTTATAGCTGTCGTTCAAATTGGTATATTTGCCGACAACAGCAATCGTGACTTCCCCTTCGGGATTTTTGACACGGCGGACGATACGTTCCCACTCACTCAAATCAGGCTCTTTGGCATCTTTAATGCCGAAAGCATCCAAAACTTGAGTATCCAGCCCGACCGCATGATATTTTAACGGCACTTCATAAATGGAAGACGCATCCAAAGCAGGAATAACCTTGTTATCGTCAATATTACAAAACAGCGCGATTTTCTTCAGTTCGGCTTCGTCAATCTCGCGATCAGCGCGGCAAAGAAGGATGCGCGGACGAATTCCCATCCCCATCAATTCTTTCACGCTGTGTTGGGTCGGCTTGGTTTTCAGCTCTCCCGCTGCCGGAATATATGGCAGTAAGGTGACATGGAGGAACAAGGCTCTCTCCCGCCCCATCTCATTACCGAATTGGCGAATGGCTTCGATAAACGGCAGAGATTCAATATCGCCGACCGTGCCGCCGATTTCGCACAAAACAAAATCTGCCGTGCCGTCTTTTTCACGGATAAAGTCTTTAATCTCATCAGTCACATGGGGGATAACCTGCACGGTTGCACCCAAATAGTCACCGCGGCGTTCCTTGGTCAAAACATTGGTGTAAATCCGCCCTGTTGTGGTGTTGTCATTCTGGCAGGCGGGATTTCCCGTAAAGCGTTCATAGTGCCCCAAGTCCAGATCCGTTTCGGCGCCATCATCTGTCACATAAACCTCGCCGTGTTGAAACGGGCTCATCGTGCCGGGGTCGACGTTCAGATAAGGGTCCAGCTTACAAAGACGGACTTTATACCCCCTTGCCTGAAGTAATGCACCAAGGGCTGCGGAGCCGAGGCCCTTCCCCAAAGAAGAAACCACACCGCCGGTAATAAAAATAAAACGCGTCATAAAATAAAAGCTTTCCCAAAAGCCAAGGTAAATTCATATTCGAAAGCAAATATGAAACATTAACAAAAACAACTAACCAATTGGATTTAAATATTAAATCCTATTCGGAAAGTGGTGCTGAGGGGGTGGAAGAATCGACTTTAGAATCACTTCCGGTGCCTTGTGCATCCGGGAGTTTGTTATCGCCTGTTTTATCCGATGTGTCAACCGCTGCGGGCGGATTATCGAGATTTTCCAACAGGCTTGCCGGTTTTGAATGACCGCCTGCCATTACTGCCAAAATCAAACTGGTACAAAAGAACCCGGCCGCACAAAAAGCTGTCGCCCGTGTCAAAGCGTTTGCCGTCGACCCCGCAGAGGCAAAAGCGCCCAGACCACCGGAACCGCCGCCGATACCCAAGCCGCCACCTTCAGAGCGTTGCAGCAAAACAAGGCCGATAATGGATAAGGCCAGTAACAAGTGGATAATCAGCACAACATGTTCCATAATATTTTCTTTCTTTAAGATGCTTTCGCAATCCCGATAAAATCTTCGGCTTTTAATGATGCCCCGCCAATCAAGGCGCCGTTAACATTGCCGACGGCAAAAATCTCTGCCGCATTGGCAGGCTTTACCGAACCGCCGTACAAAATACGGACTTTTTCGGCGTTTTCAAGTCTTTCAGCAAGTTTCGTCCGAATAAAGTCATGCATAGCAGCAATATCGTCGGTAGTGGCCGTTTTCCCCGTCCCGATTGCCCAGACAGGCTCATAGGCAATCACAGTATTTTCAGCCGTCGCGGTTTCAGGCAGAGATTCCAATAATTGCTTTTCAACCACGGCTTTTTCTTCTCCCGCTTCGCGCTGATCCTCCGTCTCACCCACGCAAATAATGCTGATAAGTCCTTGATCATTGGCAACTTCGGCCTTTTTCTGAATCATCAGATTGCTTTCAAGATAGTATTGCCGGCGCTCCGAATGCCCCAAAATAACGTAGGTGCAATTTACATCCTTCAGCATTTCCGCCGAAATATCGCCTGTATAGGCCCCGTTATCAAATGGTGAGCAATCCTGCGCCCCCAAAGACACGGCTACAGTCAATTCGGCCTGCACAGGCACAAGGTGGTGATATGGCGGGCAAACAAGAAAATCATTTTTGGTCAAAAGCCGGTGATCTTGTTGGATCGCATCGACAATTCCTGTCGCCAGATCGATGGCAGTTTTCAATGTGCCGTTCATCTTCCAGTTGCCTGCGATTAAATTTTTCATGCCGATAATCTACTTCTTGATGTTGCTTGGATGTATGCCAATCCTTATAGTGCCTTAAG
The DNA here is from genome assembly GCA_035399785.1 of Alphaproteobacteria bacterium. Lineage (GTDB taxonomy): Bacteria > Pseudomonadota > Alphaproteobacteria > Micavibrionales > Micavibrionaceae. Next base: position 930 of record DAOPJS010000162.1, on the reverse strand, counting down.
ATTTTTTTGAAAAGAGAGGATTTTCTTTATGCTGCGGTCTTTACGCGATGGTGCCAAAACAGGTTGGTTAAAATACATATTACTGGGTTTGCTGTTATTTGCAGGCGGCGGCCTTGTCCTGACCGATGTCGGCGGATTTTTCCGTGGCGGTGGCGTTTCCAATAATCTGGTCGCTAAAGGCAGCGGTATTAAAATCAGCACAATTCAATTTGATAAAAATGTTCGGCGCATCCTTTCCCGTCAAGGCATGTCGCCACAAGAAGCGTATGATCTGGGTATGATTGACCAAATTCTGAACGGTGAAATCCGCAACCAGATTTTAACCCGTGAAGCCAGAAAGCTCGGCATCAATGTCGATGACGCGACTGTCAAAAAACAGATTTCCAAATTGGCCGAACCGCTTGCCAGTGATGAAGTCAGCAAAGGCGAAGCGCTCAGACAACTTCTTCGCTCTCAAGGCGTATCGGAAGCAGAATTTGTGAATTCCATTCGCCAAGAGATGGGAAACACCCTCTTCCGTAATGCCCTTCTCAGCGGGGCGACAGGTATTTCAAAAGAAGAAGCTACCGCGCTTTATAAATACCGCAACGAAACACGCGATTTTAACGGCTTTATTCTGGCAAGCAATAATGTGAAAGACATTACGGCGCCAAGTGAGGAAAACCTGCAGAAATATTACGAAGCCAATAAAAGTGATTTTGCCATTCCCGAAAAACGCTCTGTCACTATTGCCACATTGAAAAAAGAAATGCTGGCGGACAAAGTTAATATCACCGATGAAGAACTGCGCGCGGTTTATGATGAAAATATTGAGCGCTATAAAAAAGCGGAACGCCGTAAATTACAGCAGGCCGTACTCAGCACACAAAGCGATGCGCAGGATGTTTTCAAAAAAGTCACCGAAGGCAAAAAAGACCTGAAAGATGCGGT
>DAOPJS010000161.1:0-3870 GCA_035399785.1 Alphaproteobacteria bacterium | reverse complement strand
ACTTAGTGCCGCAGAATTAACCAGAGTAACAGCCCCACTAAATCATGTAGTTGTTCAGGCTGAGAAAGATCGTGCTGCCGCTGAAAAAGACAGAATTGTTGCACCTGACGCGATTGATCCGACAAAACTGACCAAAGATCAAATTATCGCGGGATTAAAAGACCTTCAAGCCAATGAAGGTATGGTAACTATTGATACTTATAAACAAGGTTTTGTTCTCTTAAATCCTGCCTATAAAGATTTTTTTGATGCGGTTGATGCATCGGGCGGTGTTATTACCAACCCGCTTCGCGATCAACTTGAAAAAGCGTTAAATGAAAATCCGGATGTCTTGAAATCTATGATCGACATTTCCGGCGACACCTCAAAAATTGAAGCCCTTACCGCCTCCATCAAAACAGAAGGCGGCTCTACGGATTTGGTACTTGCTTTGGCGAAGGCAAACGGTACTGCGCCGCTTGATGGTCCGAAAGTCGCAGATGCCAAAGACATTATCACGGGAACAGATCCTAAAGACGGTGTTGTTACTGATCCTGAAAGAACACCAGGCGACAGACATCCGGGCGGCGTTATAAGATTAAGCGAACCCTTCATCGCCTCTGCCACAGGCGTTGTGGACCGCAAAGAGACAGTGGTTGAAGACGATCTTGATGCGGCAGAAGTGCGCCTTCCTATAACAAAAGACGATGCAGACCCGGAAAAACGCGAAGTAGCCCCCGCTGAAGAAGATCCTAATAAATATACAGTGAAGGATGGCGACAGCCTCTGGAAAATTGCCAAAGAAAAATACGGCCTTACAAGCTACAAGGACATTATGCGTGCTGTTGACCATATTGCCGTTGCAAACGGTTTGGAAAAAGGAACAGATGCCAACTGGATCCGCACGGGTGCGGAAATAAACCTACCTACCGCAGAACAAATTGCGGGACCGGTTAAACCTCTGGATTGGAAGGCATTGGCCTCTGATCCGAAACTCGGTGCATCCGCCCGTTTGGCACTTGGCGGCTGATTTACTTCACCTACACATTAAACCTAAACAGGATGATGTCGCCGTCATGGACGACATATTCTTTGCCTTCCTGACGCATTTTACCCGCATCTTTGGCCGCTTGTTCGCCGCCCAGATTCACAAAATCGTCAAAGGCAATAACCTCGGCCTTGATGAATCCTTTTTCAAAATCACTATGAATTTCGCCTGCCGCTTCGGGGGCTTTGGCGCCTTTGCGCATTGTCCATGCCCGCGCCTCTTTCGGTCCGCATGTAAAGTAGGTTTGAAGACCTAACAGGTCATATCCCGCCTTGATGATACGGTCCAATCCCGCTTCTTCCAGCCCGATTGCCTCCAGAAATTCTTTCTTTTCTTCCGCGCTTTCCAACTGCGCGATTTCAGATTCAATTGCCGCGCAAATCACAACGGCCTGTGTCCCTTGCGCTTTGGCCATGTCGGCGACCTTGGCGCTCCACGCATTGCCACCGGCCGCGTCATCTTCGCTGACGTTACAGACATATAAAATCGGCTTAGCGGTCAGCATCGCCATTTGTTTAACCCAGCGTTTTTCATCAGGATTTTCAGGGGCAACAACGCGCGCAGGTTTGCCTTCATCCAGCGCGGCTTTCACCTTTTTCATGAATTCATATTGTTCTTTGAATTCCTTATCACCGCCTTTGGCCTTACGCTCGATATTGGTGATTTGTTTATCCAGGCTTTCCATGTCCGCCAGCAATAATTCCGTCTCGATTGTTTCGGCGTCGCGGATTGGATCGACGGAGCCGTCAACATGCGTAATGTCATCATCTTCAAAACAGCGCAGAACATGAATAATGGCATCGGTTTCACGGATATTGGTCAGGAACTGGTTTCCCAGCCCCTCGCCCTTTGAGGCTCCTTTTACCAATCCCGCAATATCGACAAATTCCAATTGGGTGGGAACAATTTTGGCTGACTTGCCAATGGCGGCAATTTTATCCAGACGCGCATCGGGCACGCCGACTTTGCCCACATTCGGCTCAATCGTGCAGAAAGGGAAATTCGCTGCCTGCGCCGCAGCTGTCGCCGTCAGCGCGTTAAACAAGGTTGATTTCCCGACATTCGGCAAGCCCACTATTCCGCAATTAAAACCCATAATTTCCTCGCATTTTCAATGATATACGATTTAAGCGATTGCCCTGATAATGTAAAGTTGTGTTTTTCTTGACTTTTATTTAGCACATCTATATATTTACATAATATTTAGGGAGGCAAAATGACAAACATTACAGAAGCACAATCAACTCCACAATCTTTTGCTAATGCCGCTGCTGGCACGATAGAATTATTTGCTAATGCGGCACGTAATGTTTGGTTTAATGCCCGACCTTCCAAGGATGTAATCGTTAGCGACTTCATTTTTTCAAGATCAGTATACGTAAAAGGTGGAGCTTATTTAGTTGCCAAACAGGCAAAAGATGGATCTTACGACCTGCAAAGACGAAATATATTTTCTCAAAACGGAATTGGTCCAATACAAACAGGCCTCTCTTTAGAAGATGTTTTTAACTCCTTCAAAAAACATAACACTGTTAATTTAGACGGAACAGTAACAGTTCTTGAAAGCGGAAAACCTCTAGGAAATGTTTTGCCAGCCAGGGGGGTTAACAATACACTCTACTCTGCTAGCGAACCGGACAGAAATCTTCTTGCTGTCCCTAAGAATGCTATACACTACACCAAACATCCTGAATTCAAGGGATTTGGGGGCTAGCTAAATTTTAAACCCTTCGCTGACGCGCGTCATATAATCATCTTTGTTGTCTTGTACCAAGTAATCAATATTTTTGGACAAAACATAGATCCAGTCTTCCAGCCATTTTTGCTCTTCCTTTGAGAAGTCATTCAGGACATAGCCACTGACACGGTTTTTATCACCCGGATGACCAATCCCAAGGCGCACGCGCCAGTAATCCTTATCCCCCAAATGCGCATCAATCGATTTCAGACCGTTATGCCCGCCTGTGCCGCCGCCTTGTTTTACTTTAATTTTAGACGGCAGCAAATCCAATTCATCGTGGAAGACAATAATTTTTTCGGGCGGAATTTTATAAAAATCCGCGGCCTTGCGCACGGCAATACCTGACTCATTCATATAGGTCATTGGCTTTAACAGCGCGACCTTTTGGCTGCCCAAGCGTCCTTCTGTAATTTCGCCGTTAAACTTTGCCTTGAAGGCGGGAAAAGCATTATCGCCGGCAATTTGGTCGACAACCATAAAGCCCACGTTATGACGGTTATTTTTGTATTTGTCGCCGGGGTTGCCCAGCCCTACCAATAGCCACATATCAGAATTCTTCTGTTTTTTGAAAAAACCAAACATTCACGATTTATAAAGCAGAAATAAAAAAGGGCACAGAAAAAATCCGCGCCCTTTGGATAATTCATACAGAAAATAAGGATTATTCCTTGTTTTCTTCGGCAGGTGCTTCTGCGCCTTCGGCTTTTTCACCTTCGGCAGAAGCTTCCGCTCCTTCTTCGCCTTCACCTTCTTCAGGCTCATCATCCAGAACGATACGCGGCGCGGCAATCGCGGCCAATGTAAAGTCACGGTCTGTGATCGCCGGCTTCGCACCGGCAGGCATTGTTGCGTTGCTGATCTTGATTGTATCGCCGATTTTGAATTCGGACAGATCAACTTCAATGCTGTCAGGGATGAAACGTGCCTGACAAACCAGTTCAACATCGTGGCGGATCACGTTCAGGATACCCTTGGCTTTCAGGCCGGGGCATGTTTCCTGATTTGTGAAGTGGACAGGAACGGCAACTTTAATTGTTGTCTTGTCTGTCACACGCAGGAAGTCAACGTGCAGAACATTGTCTGTCACAGGATGTAGTTGAAC
>DAOPJS010000160.1:2283-3892 GCA_035399785.1 Alphaproteobacteria bacterium | reverse complement strand
CTTTTTCACCATCAATATCCAGATCGCAAAGGGTCGTGAACATGTGACCTTTGTTGTATTCCAGATTGGTTTCTTTGCTTGGCAAAGAGACAGTAATAGGGGCTTTTTTGTCGCCGTAAACAACGGCCGGTGTCTGTGCATCCCGACGAAGTGCTCGAGCGACCCCCTTACCGGCGCGTTCACGTTTCGTGGCAGACATTGCATAATGCTTAGTCATGGTAGTTTCCTTTTTTTGTTAATCGTCATGCCCGCAAGCGGGAAGACAACATGTATTAAGGGCGTCCTCCAGGGGTGTCCGCCCGTTCAAGCGGCGATATAGCAGTATTTTCAAAGGAATTTCAAGGAAATTGTGCGTTTTCAGATCGAATTAATTTGACTATTACCCTTCAAATTTACTAATATTATGTAAATATTTAAGGATTTTAATGTCATATAAACTTATCGGTCCTATCTTTGCCGCCATGATGGCCAATACTGCCATCGCCGAAGCCTTGCCGACTGCGGCAGAAAAATCTATTCCCCCTGAAATAACGGGCTCTTTTTCAAAAAGCGGGGCAATCTTGCAACTGGCCGATATAGGCGGAGACTTCATCCCCCTGCCCAACAGATACCCGCAAGACGGTTTAATTAAAGAATTCGACGATATGTTTTCAGATGTTTTGCCGTCTATATTAACGCAGGAAGAAGAATTTCATAAAGAGCGTGGCGAAGACCCGTTTGAGTATGAATTCTACAATGATATCTATAGCTATTACGGCGACCAAATGAGGGTTCTGGCTGATGAAATGGCACGGAATGACCGCCTCAACCAATCCGATCCTGCGACGAAAGTAAACAGGTTATGTATCTATAACAAAGCAGAGGATTTTTTGGATTATTTTTCCCGAAAATTCGAGCGTTTTATGAACGAGAATTACAATCTTTCGGATGACACAAAAGACTCTTTTAAAGAACTCTATAGCGGTATTGAGGCGTTACGTGAGCAAAACAAAAAAATGAAGGAAGATCTTGAAAAATCGGGGATCAGCCCTCAATGCAGGCCGCTTACCGCCTCCCTTAATAACCCTTATCGCCCTACTTAAATAATGCAGAGATGGAGCGTTCTTCGTAAATCCGCTTGATGGCCTCACCGATCAGGGGGGCAACGGAAAGCTGCTCGATATTATGGGACAGGCGCACCGCTTCGGTCGCGGCGATAGAGTCCGTAATCACCAGTTTTTCCAGCGGCGAAGCCGAAACACGCGCCACCGCGCCGCCTGATAAGACCCCGTGCACGACATAGGCATAGACGGCTTTTGCGCCCTTCTCTCTCAAGGCCACGGCGGCGTTACACAATGTTCCGGCGGAATCAACGATGTCATCGATCAGGACGCAGGTTTTTCCTTCCACTTCCCCGATCACGTTCATCACCTCGGACACGCCCGCCTTTTCGCGGCGTTTATCAATAATGGCCAGATCGGCGTTCAGGCGTTTGGCAATCGCGCGGGCGCGCACCACGCCGCCGACATCGGGTGACACCATCACCAGATCCTCGGTACCGAATTTCGACTCCATATCGGGGGTCATGGTCGGGGACGAGGATCTGGTGATGGTGTCACCCGATGTCGGC
>DAOPJS010000160.1:0-2273 GCA_035399785.1 Alphaproteobacteria bacterium | reverse complement strand
ATGGTCGGGGACGCGATCAGGTTATCGGTCGGGATATCAAAAAACCCTTGAATCTGCCCGGCATGGAGATCAAGGGTTAAAACACGGTCCGCTCCGGCGGAAGTAATCAGATTGGCGACCAGCTTCGCGGTAATCGGTGTTCTGCCGCCTGTCTTTCGGTCTTGCCGCGCATAGCCGAAATACGGCAGGACGGCCGTAATGCGCTTGGCCGATCCGCGCTTGAGCGCGTCGATCGTAATCAAAAGCTCCATGAGATTGTCATTGGCGGGGTAAGATGTTGATTGGATAACAAAAACATCCTGTCCGCGGACATTCTCCATAATCTCGACGAAAACTTCCATATCGGAAAAGCGGCGGATGCTGGCTTTGGTCAGGGGTGTGCCTAAATAAGCTGAGATAGCTTCGGCCAAGGGGCGGTTGGAGTTCCCGGCGATGATTTTCATTTTTACGTTTCCGTAATTACGTTGAGCCTGTCGATGCCCGACTTTAGAAAAAGGCGGCGACGAAATCAATAGATGAATCAACCGCTTCACATATTTTTATTGCCCTTTTACGGCTCTGCCGCCTCTTTATCGTCATCCCCCTTCTCCTCCGTCATTGCGAGGAGCCGCAGGCGACGCGGCAATCCATTTTTAATGATAGCTAATTACGCTCTACCTCATGAATTTCCAATGAATCAATAAAATTAATGGCGGCTTTCTTTTGTTGCTGCCAATTTTTTAGCTCCCTTATATTCCAATGTATTTGGTATACGAGGCCTTTATCCATAAACCTATGATTACAGCTAGGAACCTTGTCTTTATCGGGCGGGCTGCAAAAAAGAAAGCTAATTATTTCCCCTCTTTTGTTTCTTTCTATAAAAAAATCATCCCATACAACAGGGTATTTCCCTGTTTCTTTAGGACGTTGATATTTTTCTAATCCCCAAAAATCTCCTTCCTGTTTCTGATAGTTTCTACCCCGCATAAGATTTTCCGCAGAAACATGAGCAGGTGGCCTGTTTCGTTCTGCCTCAAGCAACATACTTCGCATTAGCCCAGCTTGTATTAATTTTTGCCTTTCTTCCCTGTGCAGTGGATGCGTTGGTAAAATTTTAAAATCCGGCAATGCATATTCCAAAACCACACTTTCCGTATCTTTTCCAGAAGGGGACCTCCCGTCAAAATATCCTCTTGGTATTTTAAAATTCCGATCTGCTATCGTTACCAGAACAAATTCTGATTTAGCCTCGTTGTCCTTTGGAAAACACCCTCCGAGAACAAGAACAATAACTAAAATACCTATAATTGAGCTTATTTTTTTCATATTACTTCCCCCTTGACCTTACAGGCCAGATATCTAATGTTTTGAATAAAACTATCAAAGCACTGAAAAAAAGAAGAATCCAGCTTGTTTAAAATATTTGTTTGTGGTGAAATCCTGAGCCATAAAGCCTTGCTAACAACCTTTTTAATCTCTCCTAAAAATCGGAAAAAAGAGCCCGCCCCATCAACAATGGATGTAGGGAAAAACGATAGGGCATAGCCCTTTCTTCCGTGAGTTTTGCGTGCGGTGAGGCACAACAAGGTTTGATGAATTGTCGATGGTAAATAAAATTGTTTCATACCAAGGGAATGTAAGGCTGCGTTTAATTCCGTCAAATAAAAAAGCATAATGGATGCATTTTGCCCGTCAGACGGGATTTATTTGGCTCCTTATCCCGCGACACGGGATATTCGACGGGAAGTTTAAAAAGAAATATCCCGTCAGACGGGATATTTCGATGGGACATATAAAACTCCTGCACCGTAATTTTACCGGCTGTGTTTGTTATCCTGCTCTGTGGCGTGATTGATACTTTTGATTAAAGAGTAAAGATTCTTACGCACCTCATCACTGGGGAGCATCATAGCCTCAGCCGCAATCATCAGGCTGGACCGGCTGAATTTCTTCTGATTGGTTTCTCCATAAAAATAGCCGACCGATATTTGAAATAGCTGGGCGCATTTATGGATGATTTCAGGTAGCATCCTGATCTCCCCGCTTTCATATTTCTGGATGGTTTGGGTCACCACGCCCAGCGCCTCCGCCAATTCATTTTGCGAGACACCTTTTATTTGCCTGATCTGTTTCAGCCGAAACCCCATCTCGGAATAAAAATTATTCCGCGCCGTTTGATTATTCATGATATTTTCCCCTATTGTATTTTTATTGATGATTATCGTTGCAGGCCTGTGTGGCAAAATCTTCGATAGTCACATTCATGGCTGTCTCAAGATCTTTAAACACCACCT
>DAOPJS010000159.1:0-3904 GCA_035399785.1 Alphaproteobacteria bacterium | reverse complement strand
ATCAAACGGCCATGAACATCAGGGAACATCATTCCTGCCATCACCTGCGTCGTCAGCGCCCCGAAAGAATGCCCCGACTTACCCATCGTGGATAAATCCGCATGCTCGGCTACTTCAGGATGGGCCGCCATCCAATCAGGTAATTGATTAAGCACAAAAGGAATATCATCAAAACGGTTTAAGGTTGCCTTACGCGGAATATGGGTGCTGCGGATGATATCCCACGGGTGCCCTTCCTTCCCTTCCCACAGGGAACTATCCGTGCCGAGATGCTGGACATGGACAATCACATAGCCGTGAGAGGCAACAAAGCGAGATAAAAAGGCCGCGCCGTCAACGCTGCCGCCCAAACCATGCGACCAGATCACAACAGGCAGATCGGTCATGGTATGATTAACGGGATAATAAACCTTGATTTTAACAGGACGGTCATGACGATCATGATCAATCAATTCATCACGAATGATCATGACCTTATGCGGATCATGGTCGGGAGCCACGTCATCACGCCAGAAAGAAGTCATTACTTCTTACGGAATTTATCAAGGGAAACGACTTCGCCTGTCTTACCGTCATCTTTTGGCGGCGGACCGTCATCATCAGGGCCGTCATCATCAGGATCATAATCGGATTCAATGTCATCGCCCATCGGCTGGAACTGCAACGCGAAGTTAACGGAAGGATCGGCAAAAATGGTAATTGCCGCCAACGGAATTTCCAGTCTTTCAGGAACATTATTAAATGACAGGGTCACAACCATCCGCTCGTCATTAACATCCAGATCATAAAACTGGAACTGGAGTACAATGGTCATCTCACCCGGATAACGATCCCGAAGGTAATCAGGGATATCAACCCCGGGGTAATCGGTCATAAAAGTAATATAGAAATGGTGGTCGCCGGGAAGGCCGTCGGCCATGACCTCTTCTATCGCCTGACGAACAACGCCACGCAAGGCACTTTCGACCATCTTGTCGTAACGCAGGATATTTTCGTCGTCGTCATTCATACTCATATCAAAGCCATATTCGGGATAAAAATCAAGACACTTCCTTAGATACAGGGCAGAAGCGCCCTTTCAGAAGCCCTATGATTCGCATATTTCCAAAATGAAATCTATATCAAAGACTTAAAGCCGCCTATGGCTTGTGGAAAACATACCGCCAAAGGCCTAATTGCCCCAAAGATAGTTATAAAGCGGCCTGGATTTATCCCTTTGGGATTCCCGCAAACGCGATTGAAAACCGCGCATGAGCTTTGCCATTTTTTGACGCCCTGCTTCATTGCCGCTTTGAACATAGATCTTCATCAACCGTGCGTAATATTCCATGGCCTTGGAGGTTGAATAACGATAATTTATTCCCTGCTCCAATACCTTCAGACTCTCCTCTTTTTTACCCTGCTGCGCATAAATTTCTGACAGCTCGATACGCGCGCCTAGATGAAGCGGATCAAGTTTCAAAGCCGCCTTGTAATATTCTTCGGGTGATGTCAAATCCTCAGGAATAAAATCGGCGGGAACATTTTCCTGTATCTTTGCCAGATAATATAGCGCCGAAGAAGAACGCGGATTAATTGCCCGAACGTGACGCAAGTAAGAAAGCGCCTGATCAAAAATCTCTTTTTTCTGTTCAACCGTCAATTCATCCCGCGCTCCTTCAAGCAGGCTTAAAGGAACATTCACGGCAAGAAGGTAGATACGGTAATTCCCGTCAAAACTTATCCTACTGGCCTGCACAACCTCTTCGGCAAAATCCTCAAGATCCCCTTGCAGCATGTGATCGCGCGCTTTATTGGTCAAATGCTCGCTATAGATATAGGCGCTGAAGAGGATTGCGATAAAGACAAAAGGCATAGCGATGGCAACCACTTTGGTTGCCGGAGAATATTTCTCGGGAAAAGTGATTTCTTTGATGTCGGTTTTTAAAATATTTTGTGTCGCCCAAAACCACGCAGCCGATAAAAACCCGCTCACGAATAAAATAGAAAAATTATACAGATTAAACGTAACATGCGTATGGATAACCATTGCCCCCAAAGCACAAAACGGGACAAAAACCTGAAGCCTTTGCGTAACATCTTTTGCCCTATTTAACGCCTGCCATGTACGTATAACAACCGATATAATAAAGGCATAGAACAAGACAGGCCCAAGAACACCAAGCTCTGCCCAGAACTGCAACGGATCACTATGCGCGTAATAGGCACCCCAATTATCATCCGCCAGACGAAATTCAGGAAAATAAAGAAAATAGGTGCCGATCCCCGTCCCCCAGAATCCATGCGCCTTGATCATCGCAATTGTTGCCAGCCATAGGCTGTCACGATTGGACGTAATATCCTTCAGATTGAGCGCGACCGTATCCGATACACGCGCAATCAATGTATCGTTATGGATGACACCGAAAATCGTCAGACAAAACAGCGCCGCGCAGGATACCCCAAGGATTCCCAGACAGCGCCAATGAACACGCGCCTGATCGCGCATCACCACGAAAAACATGATCATCACAGGGATCATCGCGAACAAAGCGCCGCGGCTGCCCGTGGAGACAATACCGCCAAAAATCAAAATACATAAAAGGAGCGCTGAATTAGAATGAAGTCTTTTTTGTGCCCCAAGCATCCATCCCAGCGCACAGAAAAAACCCAGACTTAAAAGTGCCGCCAGTGAATTAGGATTAATCAGCGGATGATGGGCGCGCCCCTGAAAATACTCCCCAAAGACAAAAAACTGCAGCAGCGCCCAAAAAGACAGCCCCGCATAAATAACTGCTGAAACCTTAAGAACCTGAGTAAATTGTTTCTCTGTGCCACGTATCGAAAAAACCAGAAATGTCAGCGGCAAAACAGAAAAATAACAAAACGCCATGAAGCTGACATTAAATATCGCTGAATGAAATACACTGAGCAGAGTTAGAAGCCAGAAAAGCGCCATCCATAAAAGAGTCCATGATTTCGGCACGTCCCATCCCCGGGATCCTTCGGGCGCCAGCATCACCACCGCCCAGAAATAAACGATCAGGACAGCAACTCCCAGCAGTTGAAGTTGCCATGCATTAACAAAAAAAAGGCCGCATAAAAAAGCCGCCAGCCAGAGATAGGAAGAATATTTTTTTAACATGATAGAAAAGCTACAGGATTTCAGAAAAAGATACAGGCATAAAAAATGGCCAGTATTCTGTTGCTAGGAACTGGCCGAACCCCACCTTTACCGGTTCAATGGCAAAGGGATTGAAGTAGCTATGCTACGCGGCCCAATTAGGCAGCGATAGCCAAGTCACCAGCGACATAGTTGTCGTTAGCGGCTACGAACTGAGAGTTGTCGTTTGCAACTATCAAATTTTATCCGATAACGGCGGAAAGCCGAACGCCGCAAGAAGCCTTTACTACGCGTGTCGATCCTGTTTCAGCCCCATGATATCAGCCCGAGAGCTGAAATGGTGGAGCTGCCGGGTACTGCCCCCGGGTCCACGACGCTTATTCCGCAACCACGTTTAGCGTCATAACGGGCAATGCCCGTAGCCCCATTATAGGGCATATACCGCGAAATTTGTAAATTTTTTCAAAAAAGCCTGAAAAACCTTGATTTTAGGTATTATTTTACATATTTTAATGCTCTCAATCATTTCAAGGAGCTAAATTATGGGTCTGCGTGCTTTATTCGGCAAAAAGCCAAGAGAAGAAGAACAATGGGTTTGCTGGCAGGATGGTTATCACCGTTCTTTTGAACCTATGCAAAAACCCGATGCCCCTGCCCCATCATTTGCAGGCATAAAACGCATAGGAACAAGAATCGGCGGCGCCTTGGCACTAGTTGCAGTATCGCATTTTACAGGAGTAGATACTTACCTTGCCGATATCATCACAGATAATGCCCCGACACGAAGCGTGGAAGCAGATA
>DAOPJS010000158.1:0-3905 GCA_035399785.1 Alphaproteobacteria bacterium | reverse complement strand
CCTCAAATTCCTCTATATAAAACAGCATGAAAGGTGTTGTTGAACTTAATCAGGCCGCGAGTACGCCAATCGAAAATTCGCCGCCCTTAAAAATCCATTCCGATTTTAAACCATCGGGGGATCAGCCGCAGGCTATTGCCAAATTGACCGAAGGGATCAAGGCAGGCCTGACCGATCAGGTCTTGCTCGGCGTGACGGGGTCTGGGAAAACCTTCACGATGGCGCATGTCATTCAAAATCTGCAGCGCCCCGCCATTATCATGGCGCCGAACAAAACCTTGGCGGCGCAGCTTTATGGGGAATTTAAAGAATTCTTTCCCGATAACGCCGTCGAATATTTTGTGTCTTATTACGATTATTACCAACCCGAAGCTTACGTGCCGCGCACCGATACCTTCATTGAAAAGGACAGCTCGATTAACGAACAGATTGACCGCATGCGCCACTCTGCGACGCGGGCGCTTTTTGAACGGCGGGACTGTATTATCGTCGCTTCTGTTTCTTCCATTTACGGTATCGGGTCTAAGGAAGATTATCTGGCCATGACCTTTGATGTCACCAAGGGGATGCAGATTGACCGACAGGCATTGATCGGCCGCTTGATTGAACTGCAATATAAACGCAATGATCTGGCGTTCGAACGCGGGTCGTTTCGCGTGCGCGGCGATACGGTGGAATTGTTTCCCTCTCACATGGAAGACAGTGCGTGGCGCTTTTCGATGTTCGGGGACGAGGTAGAGGAAATTACCGAATTTGACGCCCTGACGGGGGAGAAACAGGCACGGCTTGAGGCTGTGCGCATTTACGCGAACTCGCACTACATCACACCGGGGCCGACAATCAGACAGGCAATTAAACAACTGAAAAAAGATTTAAAAGAACGTATCGCGTGGTTTGAATCGCAGGGTAAATTGCTGGAGGCACAGCGCCTTGAACAACGCACGCAATTCGATATTGAAATGCTGGAGGCAACCGGCATGTGTCAGGGAATTGAAAACTACTCCCGCTATCTGACGGGGCGCGGGGAAGGACAGCCGCCGCCGACCTTGATCGAATATCTGCCCAAGGACGCGATCATGTTTCTGGATGAAAGCCACGTCATGGTGCCGCAAATCGGCGCGATGTATAATGGCGACCGCTCCCGTAAAACAACATTGGTCGAATATGGTTTTCGCGTCCCTGCGGCGCTGGACAACCGTCCGCTCAAATTTGAAGAATGGAATAATTTCCGCCCGCAAACAATTTATGTCTCGGCTACGCCGGCCGCGTGGGAAATTGAACAATCGGGCGGCATCGCGGCGGAGCAGGTGGTGCGTCCGACAGGCCTCATTGATCCTCCCGTGGAAGTACGCCCGACCGAACATCAGGTTGATGATCTGATGAGCGAATGTCACAAAGTGCGTGAAAAGGGCGGCCGCGTCATGGTGACGACTTTGACCAAGAAAATGGCAGAGGCCTTGACGGAGTACTTAAATGAAAACGGACTGAAGGTGCGCTACATGCACTCCGACATTGATACGTTGGAGCGCATTGAAATTATCCGCGACCTGCGCCTTGGCGAATTTGACGTGCTGGTCGGGATTAACCTGCTGCGCGAAGGATTGGATATTCCCGAATGTATGTTGATGGCAATTTTGGATGCGGATAAGGAAGGGTTCCTGCGTTCGCGGACTTCGCTGGTGCAGACCATTGGCCGCGCCGCGCGTAATGTCGATGGCCGCGTGATACTTTACGCCGATAAAATCACCGGCTCGATGGATTATGCGATGCAGGAAACCAATCGTCGCCGCGAAAAACAAATTGCCTATAACAAAGAACACGGCATCACCCCCGAAACCGTGCGTAAGAAAATCGGCGACGTGATGGAGGGGATGAAGGCACGGGATGAGGCGATGGAAACCCACCGCACCGTGGCCAGCCTGTCCGACCAGTCGCAAAAGGCGTTGGAAGGCTCTCCTGAAAAACTCGCCAAATATATTGAAAAGCTGCGCGGTGAAATGCGTGAGGCCGCCGGCAATCTGGAATTCGAACAGGCCGCCAAAATCCGTGACGAGATCAAAAAACTTGAACAAATCGATTTGGGGATTATTACTTAAAGGCAGAAACAAAAAGGGGGGATCATGTTTCCGACACCGTTTGACATTATTCAAAAAGGCTTTCTGATGATCGCCGCTCTCTTTGTTGTGTTTATTGCGGGGATGGGCATCGGGTTTATCGGCGGTATCTTCGTCGGCAACACCGCCATTGGCGATACTATACTGGAGATGCTGCAAACTTATCAGGCCGCCATGGATGAAGAGCTTGGCTATGAATAGTAACCATTCCCCCTGATCGGCCGAAGATAAAATACTTGGTCTGCCGACATGTTTTATTCAGTGCCCGCAGCCCTTATTAATTGACATAAAAACAAAATAGCGATACAACAGAGCCATGGCTGCTGCGACCCCGGAAGATATTGCGCCCGATGCATTTGCATCATTGCCTGCCTCGGTTCAGGCGGAGCGCAGCCTTATGGCCATTCAGAAAATCCTTGATGACTGCGGCAATAGCTACCGCGCCTTGATGCGTCTGGGCAGTACGGGCATCCGTGAGGATTTTAACCAAAGCTTATCCGCCGCAGTACATAATCTGACCCTGCCGCAAAAACTGATGCTGCAGCGCCACGCCAATCCAAAAGCGGCAGAGATGAAAGTCGACATCGCCGATCACGCCTCCGTGACCAACTATCTGGGAAGGTGCTTTGCTGATTCCTGCGGCCATCTGCTTTCTTTCCGCGTTTTTCAGGGCGGCACGGTCACAAACGCCCGCGCGCGTTCGGGTTTTGATGTCGCCAATCTGGTCAGCGAGGGGCTGTCGGCCGTGAAGATGAATTATGATCTGGTTATGGCCGCCGCGCCGGCATCGGATGACGGCTACCAACAACTATCGGAAATTTTCCATGATGCAACAACGCGTATCCGCCCGCATATTCAAAAACTGGGGCAGGAAATCGGTATCGATGAGACAGAACTTTACACCCATCGCAGATTGGCCGAAGAAAATCTGGCGCAGCGCGGCTCGATTGCCTATATCAAACCGCTTGATCCGTTGCTGTGGCATAATTAATCTGCGCCTATGAAACGGGAGCCACCACTGAAAATATTCAGGAACATGTCGGAAGCAAAAATCCGCATCCTTGCCATTATCTTTATGATGCTGGCGGCCTATATTGCCTTGATTGTCGGGTTTTATTGGGCGGGGGAATAGGGGGCGTCAACACCCGCGGCAGGTTGCATCGTCGCCAGACGTGATTGCAGATAATCCATCGCCGCCCTGTATTGCGCTTGGTTGAATTTCTTGTAACTGCCGGCGCTGCCCGCCGCCTGCACCGCGTCCAGCTTTTTAATGTCATGATAAATCGCATTGGTCGTGACGGCGTTGCCGCTTGCGCTTTCCAGATCGGCAATTTGCTGCACCATGGTTTTCAGGGCGCCTTCCTCCTCGGTAGAAATCACACTGGCCATGGCAAGGGTTTGATCTTTGTAATGACTGACGGCCTTCGCGCCGATCATTCCGCCGCATAAGAGTACCAGCAAACTTGCCGCCGCCATAAAACGTTTTTTGAATCGCGTATTTTCAATGATGATTTGTTTTTCACTGATATCCGCCGCGCCGATAATGCGGATCATTTCTTCCTCGGCCTCCTCTAGCGCGTTGGCGTCAATTTCGTAATCCTTGCGGTATTCGCTTAAACCGCACAACGTGTTATAGGCGGCGGCATAGCTCATCTCCCCATCCAAAAGCGCCACCATCAATAATTTTTTCAGCCGCGCATATTGCTGCTCCGACAGGCTGAGCCGCTTGTCCCGCAAAAAATCATCCAGAGCTTTGGTAATGCTGTCGACCCCGTCCGAGGTCTTGAATTG
>DAOPJS010000157.1:0-3917 GCA_035399785.1 Alphaproteobacteria bacterium | reverse complement strand
AAGGAGAGGCTGAATATCATACTCATCGCTGGTGTAGAATTGGCCGTGTTTTTCGGCAATCTCTCTGCGCAGCAATCTGTAAGTCCCTATGATCCTGTCAGGTCCTTCGGGAAGGTCGTTATCAAGAACAACAAGATGATCCGTAATGTCATCAAAGGCGTCTATATCTCTCTTTTCACGCAACATTTCGTCGTTGGGCTGCGCGCCATATTCTTCATAAAAAACCTTGTAGCGAAGCGCCTGAGCCGCCTTGATTTCTTCATCGCTTTGGGCAATTCTAACCTGAATTTTATCAGGGTCATACGGTAACATTGTCATAGCGCCATCCTTCATCATTACTCCGAAATGGTCAAGATTTAACGCATTCACCCCTGTTTTGAGTGTTAATAATTAAGCGGTTTTTCAAATGAAAATCTTATTTGTTTGTACGGGAAATATTTGTCGCTCTCCCAGTGCCGAAGCGGTTATGAGGCACAAATTAGAGGAGAGGGGATTAGGTAAAGTTTTTCATGTGGATTCTGCGGGAACGCATGGATATCACGTCGGGGAGCCGCCTGATTCACGTGCTGTTGAGGCAGCGCAGAGAAAAGGGATATCTATGAAAGGTATAAGGGCACGTAAAGTGACCTCTAAGGATTTTCAAGATTTTGATTATATCGTTGCGATGGATAATGGCCATTACCGCATATTGGAAAATATGAACTCTGGTGATTCTCAGGCGAAGCTGCGCCTCTTTATGAATTTTACCGAAGAGGGGAAGGATCAGGATGTTCCCGACCCATATTATGGCAGCCTCAAGGATTTTGAAAATGTTCTTGTTATGCTGGAAGACGGTGTCGATCAGATCATAAAATCTATAGAACCTATTGGCCACATGCCGCCGAGCTAGCACAATTTGACGAATCCCCGCCGCCGTTTACTAAAGAATTAAATATTTGGAATTGTTGCAACGCGGGGCTGACAGTAGTTTGGCCGCATCCGCTGCCTGTTTGTGTGCCGTCTTCCAATGTCAGGGCACCCGGCGATAAGACGAGAGATTTTCTTCCGTTACGACAATCTTCGGCAATTTGTGTCAGTTCTGCCTGTTGCGCGTCTAATCTGAAAAGTTCGTAATCAATCCAAGCTTGGCGTATCGGGTTATGTAACGGCCCGGAAATTTCTGTCTTGAGAATGCTGTATTCCTTATCAGGTTCGATATTGTCATCAGGATTAAGAACTACATAGGTAAAGCTTTCGATATCATCGCCGCCCTCGATAAAAAAATCTTCATTTTTCAGACCGACATCCACATAGGCACGTTTCAGCGTTGCTTTTGGTGTTCCGTCTTCACTTTCATCTACAATCCAGACATAGTCCTGATCCGTTTTGCTTTTTTGTAAAGCTGACATCGGTACCCTTTTCGCCGCCATCGTTTCCATCGTAATGACTTCCATGTGTGGGGAGAGATATTCGATGTGAGTGCCTTCGGGGAGTTTTACGGTTATAGTTGTTTCTTGATCGTTTTCTTCAATGTTGTTTACCGCGCCGCCCAAGGGAAGAATATATTCTTCATTATCAAAAAGAATGACAGGTTGGCCGATTTCTATTTCTTCAGCCTGATCGTTGGGCAAGGTGGCTAATGCCTGATCTATCTGATACTCAACTTGTATAGGTTGTGTTCGAATTAAAGGGCCGAAAGTCGGCAGAGAAGCTACATAATCATAATTTTCTATGTCAGGAGTTGCCTCGTCGGGCGTATCTGCCGTGACAATTTCCGCAGGATTTTCTTCGTGATGCTTTAGATGAATAAATTTACCTGTCAGAATTGCCGCCGCAAGAATGACAAGCAGTACCAAGCCATATTTTAAATATCGGATGAGAGGAAACACAACCTATCTTACGAAAAGGTGAACTTCGCTTGATCTTGCTTCTGCGCTGGGCGCGTAAGACAAGTCAATCTGTTCCAGAGGAACACCCATTTGCGTTAGCGTTCTTAAGACGCGTTCAGCATTACGTCGTGCACGTGTACTTTCAATAGCAACCTGAGCCGCATTGCCGGAAGTAGGGTTAACCGCAATCAGCTCAAAGCGGCTGTTTGGATATTTTTGCAACGCATCTTGTACTGCGGCGTAAATTGGCTGTTCGTAATCAACATTAGGTTTGTCAAAACGGATTTTTGCCAATGGTCTGGGCGAGCTGAGAGCGGGGGCAGAGGGTGCCATCATGGGCGCCGCAGGCTGTTGCATAACGGGCGCTGCCGGCATACCGGGGGTAAAATTCGCTGTTTGTAACAAACTGCTTTGCTGCGCACGGGAGAACGGATGATTTGCCAGACTTTTTCCGTACAAATCGCCATTGGTTACGGCCAAAGCAAGAGTGCGAAGGTTGTTACGTTCTGTACTCAGGTAAGCCGTTGTACGGGTGATGTCATCATTTACATCGTTTAAGAGACGATCAATTGTAACGATAGTACCGTTAATCTGGTCTTCCATTTGTGCCAGACGGGCATGATCTTCCTCAACGGCGCCTGACAAATTATATGTCGAGCGCGTGGTTTCCAAAAGATATGATCCTCTTGAGGCCGCGTCCGCAATTTCAACAGCCAAAGAGTTAAGGTCAGCAACGTTGTTGGCCAGAACATCCAAATTACCTTGGGCTGTATCCAGTTTTGCAATCAAGCGGGGATTCCCGGGAGTAGTACCCGTTTGTAACTGGGTGTTGATCGTTGCAATGCTTGCATAATAGCTGGCGGCCATGTTTTTGCCGCGGGCTTCAATTGCGCGAAGCTGCTCGGTCAGGCGAGAGGTCGAGCTCTGCAGGCCGAAAAGATCATTACTTAAACTTTGAATTTTATTGCCGACGACTGTGTTGCCTTCCTGAAAATAGGCGGCTCCTGATACTTGATCGGGGGTAATTTCGGGGGCAACAGATGGGCGGCTGTATATAGGGGCCACGTTGGTGGCGGGCATCGCCTTGTTCGTAATAACCAGAACAGGCTTTTGCGACATGTCAATTTGCGCCATAGCGGGCGCGGCCATAAAGGTCGTGGCGCCAATAACCGATAAAGCAGCAAAGCCGGCGCCTAAATATCTGTTTTTAAATGAGATTTTTTTCATTTTCGTGTTATACCCATGTGCGTCTTATCCATAAAAAATGGAAAAACGTCTTATTATCGACCTAACTCACCCGAAATACGCTTCGCTGTCAAGGAAAACGGGTGATCTTTCGTAAAAAGATACAGGATAAAGCTGTACAATATAAGGTAGTTTTTGGCTTGCATTCGATCCCCGCCTTGATGTAGTGTCCACCGCGTTCCGTTGTTAACGTCTTGGAACACAAAATGCGCCCGTAGCTCAATTGGATAGAGTGCCTGACTACGGATCAGGAGGTTGGGGGTTCGAATCCTCCCGGGCGCGCCATTTTTCCCTAATCACTATTATTAGATTGACCACAGTCAAGTTGCAGACTGCCCGTTAGTGTTTATATATCCTAAGCGATATGCTTTGGTTATGAAAATTTTAATATTGTTGGGTAGTGGCAGTGAACAAAAGAGATTATTTGATCGGCAAATATAATTATTCAGTGCCGCGCTATACGAGCTTTCCGACCGCAGTGCAGTTTAAGCCGGACGCGCCGCAGGATCTTTTCCGCGCCTGTCTGAAAAATATCAAAGAGGGGGAGCCTGTCTCTCTTTATGTTCACATCCCGTTTTGCCACAGTCTGTGCCATTATTGCGGATGTCATACCAAAATCGTCAACAGCTATAAGCCGATTGAGCAATATATCGACAATCTGCTGCAGGAAATTCATCTGGTCGGGGGTCATCTGGGGCATCGCCCTGACATATCGCGTATTCATTTCGGCGGTGGGTCGCCTAATTATGCCCGTATCGAGGATATTAAAAGAATTATCGATGCTTTCTCCGAGCATTTTGATTT
>DAOPJS010000156.1:0-3922 GCA_035399785.1 Alphaproteobacteria bacterium | reverse complement strand
CAAAGGGAGAGTGACCGTTCAGATGAACGGCATGAAGGGCGGCGCTTCTTGCCCATTGGCTCGAATGCATGGCTTCATGGCCTTCAGAGATTTTTTTGGCAATCGCAGAGCGTTTTTCATCATCAAACACGCATATAGCATGTTTAAAACCCACCTCACCCGCCCGCAGCGGCGGAAAAACAAAACTGGAGTAGACAGCCAATGGCAGGAATTTTTTCTTTTTTGCCTTCTCCCCTTCTTTGTCATCGGCGGTAACTTCGCAAACAGGCACCCATGAAATGGGGGAGCCTGTCCGCTCAAGCATATGGCTGTACTGGCTGATAAGTGTTTGAGGATTAGGTAACGGTTGATGTGTTGTTGTGTAGGCTTGCGGCGATATTTCACCGCTAAAGTCTGAATAAGGTGATCCTGCAGGGTCTGCAAAAGCCTGTTCCAGACTCATCTACACCTCATGAATGCGTTCATTTCAACCCACATTCTTCTGATTATGATCACACTTAACAATAAAACAATAGAGCCATGCATTTTTTGCACAAAATATTTTGGAAATAAGCTTAAGGCTTGGGCTGAGTGCGGGTTTCAGCCGGTTTTCGCCGAAGTTCCAGAGCCGAACGGCGCAATCCTTCATCCGATACGTGGTACGCGCCGAAGACCTTGCCGGCATCTGCCGCGGCGGCGCTCATAGGAATCGGGCCTTTGAGAATCTGCCGTGTTGAAAAACATAATGGCTCGCTTGGCGATCGGGACATGAAAAAACCCCCTTACTTGAAAGTGTAAGGAGGTTATGAAAATAATAAAGAAACTTTACGGAATTATCCCCCGAAAAACCCTAAGCGATCTTAAAGCTTCTCAACTTGTGAATATTCCAACTCGACCGGCGTAGCACGGCCAAAGATAGAAACAGAGACTTTCAGGCGGCCTTTTTCT
This sequence comes from Alphaproteobacteria bacterium, assembly GCA_035399785.1. Taxonomy (GTDB): domain Bacteria; phylum Pseudomonadota; class Alphaproteobacteria; order Micavibrionales; family Micavibrionaceae. The sequence goes on along the minus strand of DAOPJS010000156.1, from coordinate 2,995 downwards.
TCGTCGACTTCCTCGACATGGCCACTGAAAGACGCAAACGGACCATCGGCCACTTTGACTTCCTCGCCGATATCGAAGGTCACGGAAGGACGCGGGCTGTCCACACCTTCCTGAATTTGCTTCATCAGGGCTTCGGCTTCTTTTTGTGAAATCGGGGAAGGCTTATTACTTGCGCCCAAGAATCCTGTCACCTTTGGTGTGTCTTTCACCATGTGCCAGACTTCATCACTCATATCCAGTTTGATAAGAACATAACCGGGAAAGAATTTGCGCTCTGCATTGACGCGCTGGCCGCGCTTAACCTCGACCACTTCCTCGGTCGGCACCATAATCTCACCAACACGCTCAGCCAGCTTCAGTTTGCGGGCTTTCTCATTAATTGCTTCGGCCACTTTGTTTTCGAAGCCGGAATAAACATGTAAAACGTACCAACGCATTGCCATCGTCTTAAATCCTTTTTTTAATTACCTATGGTTAAAATCAAATTGACCAGAAACGCCAGAATCTGATCGGCGAAAAACAAAAAAAGCGATGCCAACGTCACCATAACAAAAACCGCAATCGTGCTGACTGTTGTTTCCTTGCGGGACGGCCAGGTTACTTTTTTAACTTCGGACTTTACCTGTTCGAAAAACTGAATCGGGCTTGTTTTGGCCATGATCGTATCCTTAAATTATCTGTGTTTTTTCCGTTTCGGCCATAGGTTCGTAAAGGCGCTGAGCCGTTTAAGAGATCCTAAAGTGAAGGGAATGGTGATTATTTATCCCACAGCGAATATAAAATCCAGTAAAATCTTTTGGCGATGACAAAAATAATTCAACCACCGATATTGGAAACCGCGCGGCTGTTTTTACATCCTATCCGTCTGGATGATGCCCCCTCCTTACAAAAACACTTCAATAACTGGAATGTTATCAAATACTTAAACGATAAAGTCCCGTGGCCTTACCCCGATGACGGCGCGTACCAATTCCTGAAAAACAATGCCCTGCCCCGCATGGAGGCAGGCAAAGCGATGCTGTGGGGCATCTTTCCAAAGGAAAACCAGCAGGCCGCCATTGGCCTTGTTGAATTCCGCGCTGAAAAAACTGCCAACGATCAGGAAGACCGCGGTTTCTGGATTGCGCAAGCCTATTGGGGGCAAGGATTGATGAGTGAAGCCGTCACCGCCGTTAATGATTTCATCTTTTTTGATTACGGACGCGATAAAATAACCCTGCAAAATTACAAGATGAATATCGGCTCCCGCCGCGTAAAAGAAAAAACCGGCGCAACCTTTCTGCATACCAAAACCGAAAACTGGCGCGGGGAAAAACGTGAGGTCGAGGTCTGGGAACTGACCGCCGAAAATTGGAAAAAATTCAGGGAAGAAAAATTATAATCCACGATTGGCGGCAATGCCTGCCGCAACTTTTATGGCATTAATCAAACTTTGCGGATTGGCAATGCCTTTACCTGCAATATCCAACGCCGTGCCGTGATCGGGCGATGTCCGCACGACAGATAATCCCAAGGTCACATTCACCCCGCCATGAAAATCAACTGTCTTTAGCGGAATTAAGGCCTGATCATGATACATGCCGATGGCAATATCATATCGTGATCGCGCCTCTTCATGGAACAATGTATCGGCAGGGTGCGGCCCGCTTACATGAATTCCTTCCGCTTTTAACACCTCCAGCGCGGGGGCGATAACCTCTTGATCTTCAAGGCCGAATTTACCGTTTTCCCCGGCGTGCGGGTTCAATCCACACACAGCAATACGGGGCGTTTCGATCCTATAATCGCGTTTCAGCGACTGATTAACGATACGGACTCTTTCACAAATCAGATCCTTTGTAATCATAGACGAAACATCGCGCAGCGCCACATGAACGGTCAAAGGAACAACCCGCAAATCTTTTGCCGCCAACATCATGACAGGGATTTCGTTTCCTCCGCATAAATCAGCAACATATTCCGTATGACCGGGATGATTGAAACCGACATCCATTAAGACCGCTTTGTGAATAGGATTTGTCACCAGTGCAGATGCTTCCCCTTTTAAACAAAAATTGACGGCATGTTTGATGCTGTCCAAAACGGCGCCGCCGTTTTTTGGATTCAGACTGCCAAGTATTGGGGGGGAAGATAATTCAAGGGGCAAAACAGGCAAGGCATGATCAAATACCCCTGACGCCTGTTCAGGATGATCGATAATTTTGATGGAAACATCAGGATCAATCGCCTGTAACCGCGCCGCATCATCAATCGCAAAAAATGGCTGAAGCCCCTGATTTTCACGTGATTTCCATGCTTTTATGGTGAGCTCCCCGCCAATTCCTGCGGGCTCTCCCATTGTGAGGGCGATCGGTTTTTGGGGACTAGCCATGGGTATGATGCAGCCACGCCATGAATAAAGGTATCCATATCAAGGATGTTGTAATCGTTCCCTTGATACACTGATAGGCAATCCACACCCAGAACATCTGTTTACCGGGCTTTTTGAATTTTTTCATTTTTGCCCAGAAAGACGGTTTGTCCGCTTCTATTTGTTGTTTACTTTCTTCCACGCTGCCTACTTTATCAAAAAAATATTTACCGCACTTGATATCCGTCAATTTCCACCCGTCCACTATATAGCATACTGCCGATATAGCATGAGGAGATATTGCCTTGTTAACCAATGACGCCATCATACAGTCTTATGTGAGTGTTTGTAACAAAGCCTTGAGCCTGAATAAAGACCGTTTTCCCTTTAAACAGATTTTAGGCGCCGCAAAACAATCGGGAAAAGGCAAAATGGTCGAGGTCAATATCGACCATTCCGACCCGCGGGAATCCTTTGTCTTTACCATAGAAAACGGCCAAATCATCGCCAAACCACATCAAAGCTGTGAAAATTGCCACTGCGACAAACGCTGGAAAATAAACCGTCATTATCTGGAAGACGTTATTTCCCATCCCCAAGACTTCATTAATAATCCGGCAAAAATCAACTGGGAATGGATATACG
>DAOPJS010000155.1:0-3934 GCA_035399785.1 Alphaproteobacteria bacterium | reverse complement strand
GTTTCCGCGCGACCTATCCCCGTCTGGCCGAGCTGAAGTCCGACGGTGCCACCGGCGCGCAGGACCCCGGTTTCGCCCCGGATTGAAGCCGACTGGGCCGGGCGAGACTTTGTTAGCGGAAACAATCGTTTGGAGAGCAAAGCTGATGCGATACAGCGTCGGGTTTTTTGCAACACAATGGGCGTTGCAATGCAAAAACAGGCTTGGCGGCGCGAATCACCTTTGTTAACGTTTTCACAATAAAAAAACTTAGAGGCAGGCATTCAGGCAATGGGAACGGGCTTTCGGGGCACGTTCGTCATCTCCTGGTCGCAAACGGAAGTGGACGGTTTGGGTACCGCCCCGGTTATGGCGCTGCAGGTCGGGGCATCGTGGCACATTTGACACGATACAAACCCGAAGAAGCGATTACCGACAGACCGCTTTTGATTAAATCACTGGCTGTTATGGTGCTTGTCATTTTCGGTTTTATCGTCGGGCATCATCATGGGATTGAACCCGGCACAACCGCCTTGGCAGGTGCGGCGCTTTTGATGCTTCTCAATACCTTCAAATATGATTCACAGACACAATCCCATATGGTGCATAAAGCCCTGGGTGAAGTGGAATGGGAAACCATCTTCTTCTTTATGGGATTGTTCATGATTGTTTATGCCGTTGACTATAGCGGCGGATTAAAACTGCTGGGTGAAAAACTGATGGAAGTGACCGGCGGAAAGCTGGAAAGCACAACCTTTGTTATTTTATGGGTTTCTGCACTGTTTTCATCCTTGCTCAACAACATTCCGTTTGTCGCGACTATGATCCCGATGATTGATTCAACTGCTGATACCTTGGGCGGCGCTGCTAAGATTGTACCGCTGTGGTGGTCATTGGCTTTGGGCGCGTGTTTGGGTGGTAATGGCTCATTAGTCGCGGCGAGCGCCAACGTTATGGTCGCCAGTTTTGCCGACCGCGCAGGACAGCATATTTCCTTCATGAAGTTCCTGTTTCTGGCGTTCCCGATGATGATTGTGACAATCGCGCTTGCGCATATATATCTGTGGCTAGTATATTTTCATTAATGATGAAATATCTTTTTTTGGCGCTTCTTATTTTTCCCCTGACGGCCTGTCAGGAGAAAGAGCAGGCGCCCGTTACGCAAAGTTACCATGAGCTGATTATTGCCGATGAGGCAGGCAGTATAGCGAATTTCAAAATTGAAATTGCCCTGACACCACAAGATCAGGCCAAAGGACTGATGCACCGTACCCAACTGGATGAAGATGCCGGTATGTTGTTCTATTTCGGTGAAGAGACGGAGCATAGTTTCTGGATGAAAAATACACTTATTCCGCTTGATATGTTGTTCATTAAAGCCGATGGTACCATCCATCATATCCATGAAAATGCCGTTCCGCAGGATTTAACCAGTATTCCCTCCCGTGGCCCTGTGGCCGCAGTTTTAGAGATAAACGGCGGTATGGCCGCAAAATTGGGTATTAAGGAAGGAAATATCGTTAAACACCCATTTTTCAGTCAAAAATCAACGCAATAGCGCTTGCACCATAGGCTGGCTTGGGTTAAAACCTCATCTGTTGCGTCGGAGTGTAGCGCAGTCTGGTAGCGCGCCTGCTTTGGGAGCAGGATGTCGGGGGTTCGAATCCCTCCACTCCGACCATTTTTCCCGCTGTTTCTTGGGGGCGAGAAGTATTTGAGCGATCAGCAAAATCAACCGGATCAATGGCAGGAATGGGCAGCCGCAGCCCAAAAGGGTGATAAACGCGCCTATGCCGCTTTGCTGGGTGAATTAGCGCCCTATATCAAAAACGTTATCATTAAGAGCCTGTCCAATCCTGACGCCGCCGAAGATATTGCGCAGGAAGTTTTGATTTCCGTCCATAAATCGCTGGACACCTATAGACCTGATCGCCCCTTCAAGCCGTGGTTAATGGCAATTATTAATTTCCGCCGCACGGATTACCTGCGAAAACATTATTCCCAGCGTCAGGACAAAACGACGACGACCGACGAAAATTTCGAATTTGAAGCATCCAATGTAACGATTCCCAACAATGCAGGCGAATTAAAGGATATTGAGGCGGCGCTTGCGCAACTGCCCGAGCAGCAGCAACGCATTTTCCGCATGATCAAGATTGAAGGCTACACCGCACAGGAAGTTGCCAATGAGATGAATATGAATGAAAGCGCGGTGAAAGTATCCGCCCACCGCACCATGAAAAAACTGCAAGGATTATTAGAGTGAGTACGGATAATAAAAAAATGAAAACTGATGATTTGATCGGGCAGCTCTGCGGTGAGTTGACGCCAACATCACCGCGTTGCCCGTATCGGCGCGTTGCTGTCTGGTTTGTGGCTTCCGTCGTCTATCTGGGATTTGTGGTTTGGTATCTGGGTATCCGCCCCGATTTTCAAGAACGCCTTCACGACACGCTTTTCCTTTATGAATTAATGCTGGGCTCCGCTCTGTTGATGAGCGCTTCTTTGGCCTCCTCATGGCTCAGTTTCCCTGATTGTATGCAGCGCAACTGGATGAAAATCGTTCCTGTGACCTTATTTGGCAGTTTCGTTTTATGGATTGTCGCCCGCAGCATTGCCGAAGGCATGACCCCGATGGCGACCCTGCATATCGGTCATTGCGCGCATGAAGGAATATTGATGGAAATCATTCCAATTATTGCCCTGGTCATTATAACCATGCGCGGCAGAACCACGCATCCGTATTGGGCGATGGCGATGAATATTCTGGCCGTTTCCTCCTTGGGGTGGATAGGCCTGCGCCTGACCTGTTCCATGGATGAAATGGGGCATAGCTTTATTAATCATTTGCTGCCCTTTGCCATTATCGGCGCGGGGCTGGGATTTTTTGCCCGTAAATTGTTCAAGTGGTGATTTTCCTGTAGTGACAAGCCAAGGCTGCCTGCTTATAATCCCGCCCATGAAAGTACGCATTTACAAACCGTCAAAAACCGCCATGCAGTCAATCCACGCAAAAACACCGCGTTGGACATTGGAGTTTTTATCGACGACGAAAAAGCAGCCTGAACCCCTGATGGGGTGGACCAGTGCCGGCGATACGCTGGGGCAGGTGAAGCTGACCTTCAAGAGCCGCGAAGACGCCATTGCCTATGCCGAAAGGCAGGGATGGGAGTATACCGTGACCGTTGAGCGGGATCGTCGCGTGCGTCCGCGTAATTACGGGGATAATTTCCGCTATATTCCGCCGCAAGAGGAGGCTTAGCCCCAATTAGTTCTTGAGTCTTTCGTTTCTTTCCGTAGGATAACCATCAGTAAGGTCCCGTAGCTCAACTGGATAGAGCATCTGCCTTCTAAGCAGAGGGTTGCAGGTTCGAGTCCTGCCGGGATCGCCATTTTTACCTTAAGCTGCGGCGCTTTCGCTCAGACCTTCGGTAATCCAGTCAATCGCCGCCTGTCTTTCGGACGCATCAAAATATTTCATCTTGGCGCCTGTAAAAGGTTTCATAAACATGGACAGTCCTTTTTCCCATGCCTTGTCACCGACAAAGGCAATGCGTTCGACATCTTTCAGGTGATGATAGCCGAGTTTGCATTCTTCCCAGAAGGCGCCTGCTGTCCATCCTTCGAAATCGCGCATTTCCGCGATAATGCGGATTTTGCCGTATTGTTTAATCAGGCGCTCTGCCTCCGGCACCAGAATATCGTAATCTTCCTTTTCCAGCTTGCCGGTAACAATGCCGTGCATAAGCCGACCGCTTGATTCGAGTGTTATAGATTTATAGTCGATTTTGAGTGTCATCTTAGTCCTCCATTTTTTAGTAGTGGGGTAGATGGCTACATCATTCTCCTTTCGGCAGGGCGATGCAAGGAGGGAAAAACAAAAAAATGCCCGAAAATCTGTTTAAAGAGAGTTTCGGGCAAAGCGGTAATAGAGGGTGTGTACTATTGTTATACG
>DAOPJS010000154.1:0-3961 GCA_035399785.1 Alphaproteobacteria bacterium | reverse complement strand
CAAAAAACCCGTGACAATCGCCCGATTGATCAGCGGTGGAGCGCGTCTTCAGAAAAAATGAGCTCTCTGACCGTCCGTATTCTGTCGGTCAACATTATCGCCATTATGATATTGGGCTTGGGTATCCTTTATCTGGGACAATACACGGACAGCTTGATCGAAGGGGAACTGGAATCCATGCGCACCGAAGCGCGCTTTATCAGCGGCGCGCTGTCCGAAGGGGCGGTACGCCCTGTTTTCCAAATCTCCCCCATTCCTTTTGAAGATCCGATGGAGATTGAGGCGGTGAAACCCGATCTTGCCCGCCGCATGGTCAGGCGTTTGGGAGAGAGCGGCGCCAGCCGTATCAAGCTATTCAGCGTTGACGGCTCCCTTTTGGCCGATACCCAGCAATTATTAGGCCCCGGCGGGGTGGTACAGATTGAAAACCTGAAACCCCAGCGCAACCCGCTGAGCATCGGGGCATTGTTTGATCAATCAGCGACACGCTTTTTGGATTTGATCCCGATGCAAACGCATCTGGCAAATTTTCCTGTAGAAAATCTGGATGATGTTTTCGCCTTTCCCGATTCAAAAGCAGCGATGGTCGGTGCCATCAGTGCGACCGCCTGGCGCAATAAAAACGGCAGTATCATTTTAACCGCCGCCGCGCCGATCCAAAAAATCAAACAGGTCTTGGGTGTCGCGGTGCTGCAACGTGACGGCAAGGAACTGGAAAATAAAATTGCCGATATCCGTGTGGACGTGTTCCGTGTGTTCCTTGGTTCCCTCGGGATTACGGTGATGTTATCAATTTACTTATCCGGACTGATTGGTCGCCCGTTGAAAATTCTGGCGCTGGCGGCGGAAGATGTACGCATCGGTAAAGGCCGCGGCGTTGAAATCCCTGATATGAGCGACCGCGGAGATGAAATCGGTGAACTCTCGCTCGTGCTGCGTGATATGACGCAGGCGCTTTGGGACAGGATGGATACGATTGAACGCTTCGCCGCCGATGTTTCCCATGAGATTAAAAACCCGCTGACCAGTTTGCGCAGTGCGGTTGAGACCGCCGCCCGCGTCAAGGATGATGAAAGCCGTAAGAAATTAATGGATATTATTCATCATGACGTACGCCGCCTTGACCGCCTGATCAGTGATATTTCCAGCGCCTCACGCCTTGACGCTGAATTATCGCGTGAGGAAATGTCCGATATTGATATTGGTGCCCTGCTGTACCGTCTGCGCGACGCCTATAAAAAGCCGATCGAGCGTTTGGAAGGATCGGAAGAAGCCAGTGACAGTAAAATTACGGTAACAATTCCCAGTAATGTTCAAACTAAGGTCAGAGGAAACGAAGACCGCTTGGGACAAGTCTTTGGTAATCTGATCAGTAATGCCCTGTCCTTCTCCCCCAAGGACGGCGCGGTGCATATTATGGTCAGAAATAATGATGCCAATAATGTGATTGTCTCCGTCGAGGATGAGGGACCGGGTATCCCGGACGGTAAACTGCAGACAATTTTCGAGCGGTTTTATACCGAGCGCCCCGGCCATGAAAATTACGGCAATCATTCCGGCCTTGGCCTGTCGATTTCCAAACAGATTGTTGATGCCCATGGCGGAGAACTTTGGGCGGAAAATAAACTGGACAGTGACGGCAACCGTAAAGGCGCGAAATTTTTTGTGGAATTAAAAGCAGCATGATCGAAAAAGAAGTCTTTGCGATCATCGGCATCATACTCACATTGATAGGATACAGCGCCTATATCTACTCCATTTTCAAGGGACAAACCCGCCCCCATCCTTTTTCATGGGCTATCTGGGGGCTTTTAACCGCCATCGGATTTTTTGCCCAAATGGCCGATAATGCAGGTTCGGGCGCCTATATCACCGGATTATCAGCGGCCATCACCTTATTTATTGCCGTTATCGGATACATTAAGCGTTCAGAGATTAAAATCACGAAAGCCGATTTCATCACCTTCATTGCCGCCTTGCTGGCGATACCGTTGTGGCTGATAACCGATACGCCGCTTTATTCGGTTATCCTGATTACAATTATTGATGCGGTCGCCTTTTACCCGACCTTTGCCAAGACATGGCATAGCCCGCATCAGGAATTACCCTTACAAACAATTATGGCCGCGGCGAAGTTTATTTTATCCTTACTGGCGCTGGATAATTATACTGTGATTACGGTTTTATATCCGCTATCACTTGTTATCATGAATATCGCGTTTTTGATTTTGCTTTATAGCCGTAAGTGGATGTTGAAATATGCCTAAGGAAGAACCACTTGTCATTGTCACCGGTCTGTCAGGGGCAGGCATGTCTTCAGCGTTAAAATCGTTGGAAGATATTGGCTATGAGGTATTGGATAACTTCCCCCTGATCCTGATACCGCAATTACTGGAAAAAAAATCAGACAAGCCGATTGCAATTGGCGTGGACAGCCGCACCCGAAATTTCAGCGCGGCAAAATTAAAAAAAGCCGTTAAAGAAAATAAAGCCACCCTTGTTTTTATTACCTGCAAGCATTCAGTACTGCAAAAACGTTTTACCGAGACACGGCGCAAACACCCACTGGCGCAAGACCGCCCCGTCAGTGACGGCATCAATAAGGAAATGGAATTGCTCTCCCCCATTCGCGGCGAAGCAGATTTGGTCATTGATACCACGGAGCTGAATATCCATGATTTACGCCGTATGATTGAAGGGCATTTTTCAAGTGACAAGCAACAGCGTTTGACCGTTACCCTTGTTTCCTTTGGCTTTCGCAACGGTATCCCGCGTGACGCCGATATTGTGATGGATGTCAGATTTTTGAAAAATCCGCATTGGGATGCAAAGTTAAAACCCCTGACAGGGAAAGATAAAAAAATCGGGGCGTATATTGAAAAGGATGAAAGCTTCGAGCCGTTTTTGAAAAATTTTCAAAATCTTCTGGAACCCTTGCTGGAGCGATATAACCACGAAGGCAAAAGTTATCTGACGATTGCGATTGGTTGTACGGGGGGTAAACACCGATCAGTGTATACGGTTGAAAAATTATCCCGATGGTTCAAGGATCTGAAAATCAAGACCAACATCAAGCACCGGGACATTCCGGATTAATTTATACCTGTGGCCCCTTCGGTGCGGTTACATCATAACCGCTTGTCACAATAGGACCTTTAAAATTCGGATCGGATGACGCGGCACATGCCTTACTCAATAATACTTTAAGCATAATTTTTTGCCTCCTCAGCTTCTAATCTAAACAGCGCATTTTCTTTTGATACGCCTTGTTGTTCCAATTTATAAAAAAGCACTTTCGTTTTGTTGTCTTCATCACGCTCGCTGACGATGTGGTATAAAATACGGCTTTTTGTTTCATGCCCCAAATCCATCAAACGTTTGCGTCCGTTAAGCAGCGACACCAAATTCATGACTTTCTTTTCTGCCAATGCGATATCTTCTTCCTTATCCAAGACCGTGTAATCCCCCACAGGAAACGGATCAGCCGTGGTTTCAGGTTTTTTAACAATCAGGAAAGCCCGCTCGTTCACAGGTGAGCGCTGATACGCGTATAACGGCGCGCGGCTTTCGGCATTAAAATCTTGTGTTTGCATTTTTATTTCCCCTAAATATGCGTCACATTTATTTTCTAAAATTCCCTAAAATCCTTGCTTTTAGAGGATTTAGACCTTAATTCTTACAGCATAAAAGTTAAGAAACCTTAAACTTGATTACATAATACTAAAATTTAGTAACCGGAGACAAATTATGGGTGCCCAAATGGACGCAAAAGCACAGACAGTACAAAACGACTATAAAATTGCCGATATTTCCCTGGCCGAATGGGGCCGTAAGGAAATCGAGATGGCCGAAATTGAAATGCCCGGCCTGATGGCGCTGCGTGAAGAATACGGTGCCAAGCAACCCTTGAAAGGGGCGCGCATTGTCGGCTGTCTGCACATGACGATCCAAACCGCAGTAC
>DAOPJS010000153.1:0-4021 GCA_035399785.1 Alphaproteobacteria bacterium | reverse complement strand
GCCTAACCCTTGTTTTTCTATCTTGCCAATATTTTCTTGATGATTGCGACACCGCTCAGCCTGCTTTGGATCATGGTGGCCATCGGCTTTGCTCTTCGTTTTTGGAAACGGCAATGGGGTAACAGGCTGCTTATTTTAAGCGGTATTATATTTCTAACAGTTGGTTTTCTGCCGATTGGCTACAATATGGTGGTTTTTCTGGAAAACCAATATGAGCGACCGGATCCGATGCCCGATAAGGTCGACGGTATTATTGTTTTGGGCGGCGCGTTTAATTCCGGCGTGTCGGAAAAACGGGGGATGATGGCCGCGAACGGCAATATCAACCGCATGATTGATTTTGTTGATTTAATGAAGAAGTACCCAAAGGCCACCGCAATTTTTGCCGGCGGAACAGGAAATATTTATAATCCGGAACGTAAAGAAGCCGATGATGCAAAAGCATTTCTTGAAATGATGGGCATTTCGTTAAAAAACGTCATTTTTGAACGGCAATCCCGCAACAGCTATGAAAACATTAAGTTTTCACAAGATCTGGTCAAACCGAAGAACGGGGAAACATGGATTTTGGTGACCTCTGCCTTTCATATGGGGCGCAGCATGGGCGTCTTCAAAAAACTGAATTGGGATGTAATCGCCTATCCGTCAGGCCCGAAAACAACAGGTGAGTATATTTTAATGCCGCAGCCTTTGGGGGTTTCCGGCAGTTTCTATATGCTCAGCACGGCCCTGAAAGAATTTATCGGTAGCGCCATTTATTATTTTTCGGGGAAAAGCGCTTTCCTCTTTCCGACAGCTCATTTAGAGTCGGGAAATTCAACACCTATTAGTACAGACAAAAACGGGACAAAATAATGTTAAGAAATTACTTTAAAAAAATTATATTAACTATTGTTTTTACAGTATTTTCTTATTCCGCTTATGCACAAGTTACAGATTTTGACACCTGGTTGAAAAACATGCGTCAGGACGCCGCACGGCAGGGCATTTCACAAAGCACCATCAATGCAACACTTTATAATATTACACCGAGCCAGAAGGTCATTGATCTGGACAAAAAGCAGCCTGAATGGAAAAAGACCTTTGCCCAGTATAAAGAGATGATTGTCAACGAAACCCGCATTAAAAAGGGCAGACAGCTCATTCAGGACAATTACGGAACACTTCAGGAGATCGAGAACCAATACGGTGTGCCCAAGCAATTCATCGTTGCCCTCTGGGGGATCGAGACCAATTACGGCAGTAATACCGGCGGCTTCAAGATTATTCCGGCGCTTGCCACGCTGGCATGGGAAGGGCGCCGCGCAGAGTTTTTCCGTAAAGAGCTGATCAACGCATTGAAAATCATTGATGCCGGTCATATCAGCGCCGAGAGTATGAAGGGGTCATGGGCGGGAGCCATGGGACAAAACCAGTTTATGCCTTCCAGCTTTATGGCCTATGCGGTGGACGGAAATGGTGACGGCAGACGCGATATCTGGGGGACAAAGAAAGATGTTTTTGCCTCTACGGCCAATTATTTGAAGAAAAACGGCTGGATTGCAGGACAAAGATGGGGGCGGCGGGTCAGCCTGCCAAGTAATTTCCCAACCAATCTCATTGGCCCCAAAATCAAAAAAGATTTGTCATATTGGTCTTCTTTAGGCGTAAAAACTTATGGAGGGACAGCTTTGCCACAGGAAAATATGAGCGCCTCTATCGTCGCGCCGGACGGACTAGCGGGGGAGGCCTATATTGTGTATAATAATTATCAGGTTATTATGGACTGGAACCGTTCCACTTATTTTGCTACATCCGTAGGACTTTTGGCTGATCGCCTTGCACAATAGATAAACAGACAATATAAAAACGAAACAAATTTAGAGTATAAGATTATGACGTTGAATAAAATTGCTTCTCTGGCTTTATGCGTGGCCGCGTTATCGCTGATGAGCGCTTGCTCCGAAACACGATACGCCGCCCATTTGGCAAAACAAATTCCAATGCCGGGTGATCCGTCACAAAATGTCGGCGCCTTCAAAGTGGGGACCCCTTATAAAATTCAGGGACGCGTTTATACACCACAGGAACAATACAGCCATGTGGAGACAGGTGTTGCATCATGGTATGGTCCGGGATTCCACGGAAAGAAAACAGCGAACGGTGAATTATTCGATCAGACCGAATTAACGGCCGCGCACAGGACACTTCAACTGCCCAGTATCATTCGTGTCACCAATTTAGACAATGGCCGCTCAGCCATTTTACGTGTCAATGATCGTGGTCCGTTTGCGCGTGATCGCATCCTTGATGTATCAGAACAAGCTGCAACCGTTCTGGGGTTCAAAAATAACGGGACAGCAAGAATTAAGTTGGAAGTTCTCGGCGATGCCAGCCGTCAGGTTGCCAATATTGCCCGCAGCGGACAGTCAACCCGCGGATATGAAGTCGCGCTAAACCAGAACAAAAATTTCAGTATCGCTTCTGCCCCCGTTATTCCGACACCAAAACCGATTACCGTACCGCAAACACAAGTTGCAATGGCACAGCCGCTACCTAATGCCGCGCCTGTACCGCTTGTAAAGCCAATGCCTGTGCAGGCTGAACCATTAGGTGTTACGCGCGCCGCTTATCAACCGACAAGCAGCTATGTTGCACAAAATGCGGTAACGCAAAGCAACATTGCCAATCTTGGCACCGGAAAAATTTATGTTCAGGCCGGCTCTTTCGCGCAGGAACAAAATGCTCTAAGTTTGAGCAGTCAACTGGCGACCTATGGTCCGTCAAAAGTTTATATGACACGGGTGAATAACCAACCTTATTTCCGTGTCCGTCTGGGCCCTTATGATGATAAGGCACAGGCATCGGAAATTTTAACAGCCCTTAATCAAAGCGGTAACAAAAACGCTGTGATTGTGGTAGATTAAGCGCCGTTAGAATAAACCTCCATTTAGAAAGTTTTTGTCATGCGCCTTCTGGCTCTGTTTGCCTTATCATATCTGTCACTCACCACGGCCTCATGGGCAACTCAAAATACCGTTGCCAAGCAAGCCATCGTTGTTGATTACGAAACAGGGCAAGTGTTGCTGGAAAAAAACGCCGATGAAAAAATGCCGACATCGTCGATGAGTAAAGTTATGACGATGTATGTTGTTTTTGACGCCTTGAGAAAAGGTATCATTACGATGGATTCGGAATTTAACGTCAGTGAAAAAGCATGGCGCAAAGGCGGATCAAAAATGTTTGTCCCACTGGGCAAAAACGTCAAGGTTAAAGACTTAATACAGGGCGTGATTGTCCAATCAGGCAATGATGCCACCATCGTTTTGGCAGAAGGCTTATCCGGAACCGAAGATGCCTTCGCCAAAGCATTAAATGAAAAAGCGGCTGAGCTTGGTATGACCAATAGTCATTTTGCCAATGCCAGCGGCTGGCCCGACCCAGACCATTATTCAACTGCGCGCGACCTGGCGACACTGGGTAAGGCAATTTATAAAAACTTTCCCGACTACCATAAATTTTTTGCGGAGAAAGAATATACCTATAACAATATTACACAGCAAAACCGTAACCCGCTTCTTTATCGTAATATCGGTGCAGATGGCCTGAAAACAGGTCATACTGAAATCGGCGGTTATGGCTTGATGGGCACAGGAGAGAATGCAGACGGCCGCCGCGTGGTGCTTGTGTTGAACGGAATGGCCGATGAAAAAGAACGTGCCAATGAATCTGCCCGTTTGATGGAATGGGCCTTAAACGGATTTACCAATGTCCGTTTGGTACAAGAAGGGCAAAAAGTTTCCCAAGCCCCTGTTATGATGGGTGTACAGGACAGCGTGCCGTTGATTGTTCCACAAACAATCAAATTAACTGTACCGAAAATGTCAAAAGACAAATTTACGGTCGATATCAAATATAAAACCCCTCTGATCGCGCCGATTAAAGAAGGGCAGGAAGTCGGCAGCTTTGTTGTGAATGTCCCTGATATGGAACCGATGACATACCCGTTATTGGCCGCGCAAGGGGTTGATAAGGTTGGGTT
>DAOPJS010000152.1:0-4039 GCA_035399785.1 Alphaproteobacteria bacterium | reverse complement strand
GCCGGTTTTATTTGCATTCTCATCATAAAGCTGCTTTTCCCGCCCGATCAGGATATCTGCCAGAAAGCCATACGCTTCGCCCCACGCATTGATTACATCATCAGTTGCACCTTCGCCCAGCACCTCACGGATAGAGGCCAGCAGGTTTTCACCGACAATCGGATAATGCTCCGGCTTAATCATCAAAGAGGCATGTTTGTGCGCGATCAATTCCACCGCGCCGCCCAGTACTTCCAGATTGTCGATGTTCGCCGCATACGCGCAAATTGCCGCCGCGAGCGCGCGTTGCTGCGTACCGCCTGCCTGATTGGCCGGATTAAAAAACGGCGCGACTTCCGGGTTATGGCTGAACATGCGCTTGTAAAAATGCTTGGTCAGCGTTTCGCCATGTTCATTCAAAATAGGCGCGGTGGATTTGACGATATCGATGGTTTGTTGGGACAGCATGGGGAATTGCCTTTCTTAATATGTATTTGGTATGTATATTATAGATCGCGGCTAATTATGCAACCCTGTCCACGATAAATTTTATGATGAGTACAGCATTATGCAGTTAACACGATTTACCGATTACGGCCTGCGCTGCCTGATGTATCTGGCTGCGCGCCCTGATGACCTATCCAGCGTGAAGGAAATTTCCGAATATTATAAAATTTCCCGCAACCATCTGGTTAAAATTGTTCACCGCCTGTCACAGCTTGGATATATCGAAACCAGCAAGGGTAAGGGCGGCGGCATCCGGCTTGCCGAAGGGGCACAAGACCTGCGGCTTGGCGATATTGTAAAGCAGCTGGAGCCGAACATGTTCATGGTGGAATGCTTTGACGCCGCAACAAATACCTGCCGTGTGACGCAGACCTGTAATCTGAAGCATTATCTGTTCGATGCCAGCAATGAATTTATAAACACCCTCAACCAACATACGCTTGGTGATACGGTTACATAAAAAATCAACCGTTTTAAAAGTTGCGAAATTCTAATGTGAAATTTGCAGGAACATAAAGCGCGCCCGTATTCAATACACGCTCTTGTTTACGCATAAAGCCAAGCGTTGGGCGATCATCGCTATGGGTAAAATTCTGTATGGCGTGCTGGCCTTGATAACCACGATTTTCAAGATCATGAATAATAGCATTGACATCATCCTCATCCATCAGATCCGTGTGAACGGTGGTGCGCACCTCAAAGGGTACGGCTTTTTGCCCGCATAAAAGATCAAGCGTTTTGGTGAATTCGTTGTATTTATCAACGCCCGTGACTTTCTTGAATTTATGGGGCGGGGCTTTGTAATCCAGCGCAATGTAATTCAAAAATCCCTGACGCAAAAAATCGTCAATAATATCCGGCTTCAGGCCGTTCGTATCGAGTTTGACGGCATAGCCCAGTTTTTTCACCTGTTTGATAAAATCGGGTAATCCGGGATAGGCGGAGGCCTCACCGCCGGAGAGAACGACTCCATCCAGAAGTCCGGCGCGTTTTTTCAGGAAATCGAAAACCTGACCCACATCTCCTCGCCCCTTGCCTTTGACGATTTGAGGATTGTGACAGTAAGGACAGCGCATGTTGCATCCGGAAAACCAGACAATACAGGCCGTCTGTCCCGGAAAATCGAGCATCGTAAAAGGGGTGACAGAGTATATGGGAAGTGCCCCCTGTTTTTTGACAGGGGGCTTGGCTTCCGGTTTATTGGCAAGCGCAAGAGCCATTGTTACACACCTGTAAAAAGATTACCGGTATCAACCCAGTCTTCTTTGAAGTGCTTGCGTTCGCGGTGTTCGCCCTGTTTTCCTTTGTTGAAACTGTCAACGGGACGGAAATAGCCCATGACGCGGGTCCAGACTTTTGTGTTTTCACCGCAGGTCGGGCATTCCGGTTGTTCTCCGTTGAGATAGCCATGCGTATCACAAACCGAGAAAACAGGCGTAACAGTGATATAGGGAAGCTGGTAATTGCCGATTACTTTTTTGACGAACCCTTTGCAGGCTTCGGCACTGCTCAGCTTGTCATTCATATAAAGGTGCAATACCGTCCCGCCCGTATATTTGCATTGTAGACGGTTTTGCAGCTCCAGAGCCTCAAACGGGTCTTCCGTATGATCGGCTGGAATCTGGGATGAATTGGTGTAGTAAATGTTCTCACCAAACCCTGCCTGCAGGATATCGGGGAAGCGCTTTTTGTCTTCCTTGGCAAAACGGTATGTCGTCCCTTCCGCAGGCGTTGCTTCCAGATTATAAAGATTACCGGTTTCTTCCTGATAGCCAAGGAGCTTCGTGCGCATATGATCCAGAATATCCAGGCTCATCTGAATGCCTTGCTCATCCGTAATGTCGTGCTCGTCATCAGTGAAATTGCGGATCATCTCATTCATACCGTTGACACCGATGGTGGAGAAGTGATTGCGGAAAAACGGCAGATAACGGGATGTATAGGGGTAGAGCCCGCGATCATACATTTTCTGTGCGAAGACCCGTTTTTTCTCCAATGTGGATTTGCCTATATCCATCAGGCGGTCGACCTCCGCCATCAAGCCCTTGAAGTCGCCTTTGAAGCGGTAGCCTAGGCGCGCCATGTTCAGAGTCACAACGCCGATAGAGCCGGTCATCTCTGCTGAGCCAAACAGGCCGTTCCCGCGCTTAAGCAACTCGCGCAAATCCAGTTGCAGGCGGCAACACATGGAACGTACCGCGCCAGGAGAATAGGCTTCCGGATTGCGCACGCACTCACCCTTTTCATTTTTCATCCATTGGGAGCCAACAAAATTCTGGTAGTAAGAAGAACCGACTTTTGCTGTATTTTCAAAAATAGCCTCCGCCACCTTGCTGTCCCAGTCAAAATCCTCAGTGATATTGACGGTCGGGATGGGGAAGGTAAAAGGCTGTCCGGTTGAATCGCCTTCGGTCATCACCTCATAATAGGCGATATTGATCATCTCCATTTCGGGTGCAAAATGTTTGAAGGTGGTATCTTCAAGACTGCGCAAGCCCATATCACGCTGCTGTGCTTTTAACAGCAATTCATCATTCTCAATCCCTTTAAAGAGATGCAGGTTGTTGTACGTTGGGAACTGATTTTGCAGATCTTCCGGCACAGTGATATCCAGCGTGATGTTGGTGAAGGGTGATTGCCCCCAGCGTGCGGGCACATTCAGATTATAAACAAACTGACGAATCGCCTTTTTAACTTCTTTAAAGCTCAGTTGATCATAAAAGACGTATGGCGCAAGATAGGTATCAAAGGAGCTGAACGCCTGCGCACCCGCCCATTCGGATTGCAGGATACCAAGGAAATTGGACATTTGTCCTAAAGCCTCACGAAAATGTCGTGGGGGGCGGGAAGAAACACGCCCTCCTACTCCATTAAATCCATCATTGAGCAGGGCACGAAGTGACCAGCCCGCGCAATATCCGGTCAGGCAGTCCAGATCGTGGATGTGAACATCGCCATTGCGGTGCGCCTGTCCCTCTTCGGGGGAGTAAACTTCATCCAGCCAGAAATTGGCGATCACTTTTCCGGCGACATTATTGATCAGCCCGGCATTGGAATACCCGGTATTGGCATTGGCCTTGATTCTCCAGTCAGATCCAGAGATATACTCGCTAATCGCCTCGGAGCAATCCACATCCGTTCCGCCAAAAAGCGTAACGATCTGATCTGTTTCGGGGTTGGCTGGATGAGTCGCCGGGAAAGCGATCACTGATTTTTTGTCTAAAGAATCGGTGGTTTTGGATCTGGCAGCGGATGCGTCGGACATGGTTTTTCTCCTTTATATGTCTGTTTCATAAGAATTTTTGGAACCTTGCTTCTCGGAAGGAGAAAACGAGGAGGAATTTCGAAATACACAATATATTGTGCATTCTTATCAAACGGTACACTAGATAAAGGGCTTCAAATTTGATCTAGATCAAGTCGATCCGAATATTTTCCCGACAGTCGCGTTTTCCGGAAAACAGAGAAGAAGACTACTTGAGAGTTCATTATGTATTTAGGCGTGGCTAGAGAACCGACAGCCGGAATAGACCGGCTGTCGACAGGTCATAGT
>DAOPJS010000151.1:0-4049 GCA_035399785.1 Alphaproteobacteria bacterium | reverse complement strand
GAATGCCAACCTCGTCGGATCTCCGGGGATGGCGATCGGAAATGTGATCGGATCAAACATTGCGAATATATTATTCGTTTTGGGGGTGACCGCATTTTTTGCCACTTTGACGGCGGTGCCGCGTGATTTAATCCGCGACATTGTCATGATGATACTGGCCTCTGTTTTAATGACGGGGCTTATGCTTTACGGCCATATCAGCCAGTTAGCAGGTATGTCGATGATCGGTATTTTGATTGCCTATGTTATCTGGCAATACACTATGGCGGCCAAAGGCAAGATTGAAGTAGAAGATGTTGAGGCTCCTGAATATTCGCATTTCTGGCATGGTCTTTTATTCCTGTTTTTAGGATTAATCGGTATTGCGGCGGGTGCAGAGTTTCTGGTGCGCGGCGCCAAGGTAAGTGCAACAATTATCGGCGTGCCTGAAGATGTTATTGGTTTGAGTGTTATTGCGCTGGGGACCTCTCTGCCGGAGCTGTCGACCTGTATTATCGCAGCGATGAAAAAACAATCTGATATTGTTATCGGTAATGTTTTGGGTTCCAACGTTTTTAATATCCTGATGATTATCGGTGTGACCGCAACAATTAAACCGATCGAAAATGCGGCTATTGCGCCGCAGGTCACGACATTGGATATCTGGGTTATGTTAGGCGTTGCGATTATTCTTTCTGCACTGCTTTTGGTATTCAAAAAAATCAATAAACCTATGGGTATTATCTTTGTGGCGGGATATGTTTTTTATATCGGTCTGATTTATGCGCTATACTTAAGCAAGGATATTGTATCCATAGCCGGATAGGAGTTTTTTATGCAAGACGACGAAGACGACAGCGATCTGGATTATCTCGATGAAATGCCGGAGATAATGTATGCCGATGAACCGCGTAATAAGGTTTTTCGTGGGGATGAGCTGAACGTAACACGTAAAGATCCCACAATGGCGCAAATTATGGTTGGTGTTGGTTGGGATTTGAAAGCGTTTGAGAGCGAACCGTTGGATTTGGATGCCAGCGTTTTTCTTTTAGACAAAAATGATAAAACCCGCGTTGATGAAGATTTTATCTTTTACAACAATATGACGGGCAGTGACGGCGCAGTAAAGCATATGGGCGACAGCCGGACGGGCGCCGGTGATGGTGATGATGAAATGATCATGATTGATTTGAATGCCCTGCCGTATGATATCTACAAAATCGCTTTTGCTTTATCAATTTATGACATGGAATTTAAAGGTGATAACTTTTCCATGGTAAAGAATGTTTATTTCAGAATTGTAAATCAAAATACGGGACATGAAATTTTCCGCTATGAACTGGATGAAGAATTAAGCGGTAATGAAGGCCTGTTGATCGGTGAAATGGAACGGGTCGGAACTGACTGGATTTTTAAAGCAGTTGGCGAAACCGTCGAAGGCGGTTTGGGAAGAATTGCCGATAATTACGGCATGATCATCGCTGAGAATATGCGTTAGGCCAAACAGCCAATTCCAAAAAATTAAAATCCGCGTCCGCCTTTTAACCCAAGCAATGCTTGCGGTTTTATTTTCGGCGCTTTACTACCGCCGCCTTGCGATCCGGCGCCAAAGCGTTCCTTGCTCTTCATTTCACGGTTCAGAATTTCTTCGATATCGGGTACTTTGCCCATTTTTAATTCCTGTACGCAGCCGCTGAAGAAATTAACTGCCTTTTCCATGTAATTATAGGTGCCGTCACTGTCGCTGTTTCCGTGAATGCGTACATTGACAACATCCCATTTATCGCTGGTGGCAGGGCGCGCTAAGAGCCAGAAAATCTGTTCAATCGGTGCTTCGCCGTCTTTGGGATTATCGCGTACAAACTGCATTTCGGCTTCGATCTCATCGCCGTCATTATTCATGCGTACTTCCGCGCTGCAGGTTAAATCCTTTTCTTCGTCATAGGCAGACCAAGGGCAGGTTTCATAGGCACTTAAAACATACCCGACCCCCAATTTATCCAGCAATATTTTTAACGGTTCACGCATTTGTACATTATACGATAAAAAGGCCAAAAAGCCTAGATTTTAGCGGATTTTTGGACTTTTGCCCCTAGTTTATCCTGATCCGCGAATTCTATACTGATTTCTTGGCCGTCGACAAGATTTTCTGACCTTCTGATCAAATTACCCTGCTGATCCCGTATAATGGCGTATCCGCGTAACAAAACGCCTTGGTGCGACAGGCTTTGTAACATACGGCTGAGGCTGTCTAATTTTGCTTTTTGATCGGAAAGCATACGGGGAAAAACACGTACAAGCTGCCCATCCAGATAAGTCAGATTTTGCTTTTTTTGTTCAATCAGATATTTGGGACTAACCAGTTTTGCGGCGATATCTTGTAATTCCGATCTTTTTATGTGCACGTTGCTTTTTAAGGCGCCCGACAGTTTATCGCCCAAATAATCAAGCGTCTGGGCTTTATTCTCCAATAAATGCCGCGGGTCGCCCAGCTTGGCCGATTGGGCGGCCAGAATATTTTTACGGTCTGATACCAATCTGCCGGCCGCGCTGATCAGGCGTTCAAAATCATCCTGTACCTGCGCGATTAAATTCAGGCGCATCGGCACGGCTATTTCGGCGGCGCCCGTCGGGGTCGGTGCGCGCAGGTCGGCGGCATAATCAATCAAGGTTGTATCCGTTTCATGGCCAACGGCGGAAATAACGGGAATGGCGCAATTGGCCACGGCGCGCACAACAATTTCCTCGTTAAAGGCCATCAGATCTTCCAGTGATCCACCGCCGCGCGCGACAATCAATAAATCAGGGCGCGGCAGGCCTGTCCCGTCCATATTGTTAAACCCGTCAATCGCCGCGGCAATTTGCTCGGCCGCGCCGTCCCCTTGTACCGTGACCGGCCATAACAGCACATGACGTGGGAAGCGATCGCGCAGACGGTGCATAATGTCACGGATAACCGCGCCGGTGGGGGAGGTCACGACGCCGATGACCTGCGGCAGGAAGGGAAGTTTCTTTTTCCTGTTCTGATCAAATAATCCTTCGGCAGCCAATTTTTTGCGCCGCTCTTCCAGCATCTTCAATAGCGCGCCTTCACCGGCCAGCTCCATCTGTTCAATAATGATCTGATAGCGGGAGCTTTTGGGGTAACTGGAAACCCGGCCTGTAATCACGACATCCATGCCGTCTTCGGGTTTGACGGCCAGTTTTGATAAGTTACCGCGCCAGCAAACGATGTTTATAACCGCGTCGACATCCTTGATATCGCCATATAGATGGCCTGATCCTACAACCTTAACACCCGATAATTCACCGCGTACGCGAATGCGGCCATAAGTTTGCTCTAATGTCTGTTTTAATGACAGCGCCAGATCGGATACGCTCATTTCCGGAACATTAGATAAAACGGGCTCGCGTTTTTGGCTAACAGTGAATAAATCGTCAGAGGTCATGGTCAAAAATCGTATAGTCTGCGATGATAAAGCACAATAATTTCTGACTAATTATTATGGATTCTTTTGACCTCTATGCCCGATAATCTTTCCTATTACCGCACTCAATCCGAAGACGAGGCCCTTAAGGCCTTATTAGCCGATTTGAAATGGGATGATGATCTGGCGAAGGCAAGCCATGATTATGCCGTCGATTTGATTTGTCGAATCCGTAAAACGCGCCGCAAACCCGGAAGTCTTGAATCATTTTTTCAGCAATATGGCCTCAATACCAAAGAGGGGCTGGCGCTCATGAGCATGGCCGAGGCTCTGCTGCGTATTCCTGACCCCGCCACGGCCAGCGCCCTGATACGCGATAAGGTTGCCAGCACCAACTGGTTAAAAAATGCGTCTGCCGCTGATAAAGATTGGATGACGCGCGCAACCGATCTGGGGTTAAAGCTGACCAGCGGGACGATGAACAGCCTGTTTTCCAAATTGGGGGAACCTGTCATTCGTGAGGCCATGTCCCGTGCCATGAAAATTCTGGGTAAGCAGTTCGTTGTTGGCGAAACATTGACAGGCGCAATGAAGGCAGCGCAGGAATGGGAACAAAAAGGATTTCGTTTTTCCTATGACATG
>DAOPJS010000150.1:0-4089 GCA_035399785.1 Alphaproteobacteria bacterium | reverse complement strand
TATAGCGCGGGAGGGGCGGCTTGTTCAGGGGCGCCGAATTCATCCTCGACAGGCATATCGGGAGCGATTTCAGGCGCTGTCTCCGGAACCATCTCCTGCACAGCCTCAGGCGCTGCCTCAGGCATGCCTGATTGCGGCATTTCAGGAGCAATCATGTTGCCCTCTTCCACCGGCATCGGATCTGTAGCAGGTACCGGCGTGGTTTCAGGCATGGCTGGCACCGCATTACCGTCTTCTTGCATGGTTGGCTCACCCTCTTCCGGTACAACGACAGGATCGGTAATTTTTTCAGGAATGTCGATCACATCTTCCCCCGGTATAATCGGATCTGACCCCATATCATCCAGTGACGGTACAGGCGGCGGATTGGCTTTATCAATAGCAGCCAAAATTTCCTTTATTGTCGCACGGTCTTGATACCCGTCTTTAAAAATTTCGGCCTGCACTTTTTTATCTTTGGAGACAACATAAACGCCCGGATGCGGAATGCCGTAAGACATGGTTCCCTTGGCGCTGGCTTCATTCAAGATACCAAAGGCGCGAATACTTTTTGAGCCCGGATCGGACAAAAGCGTAATTTTCGGATTATTGGTGGTTACAAATTTTTTCATATGCTCAACAGTGTCATAGCTGACCGTAACAACCGAATATCCCTTATCAAGAAATTTCTGTCTTTCTTTATTCAGTTCGATCACTTGCTTTTGACAAAAAGGACACCATTCAACAGAGCGGATGAAAACCAGCACCATGCCTTTCTTGCCTGTTAAATCTTTGAATGTGTGCATTTTGCCGTTCTGGTCTTTAAAATCCAGATCATGCGGAATGGTATCGCCTACTTTGACGGTGCCTGTTGCCATTGACGGCGCGCTGAAAGCCAGCAACATAAATGCCATCGCTATAAAAGCCAAAACCAAGTTGAATTTATTTTTTTGCATTAATCCCACCTAATATCTTGTTTATCAAACCAGAAGATCATAAACGCATATGAACCTGTTGAATACAAAAACCCGTCAAAAGCCCCTCTTAATTAACTAGAACCTGTAAAAAAACAGGTATAGAATGGCGTTTCCTTAGTTTTAAACGGAAATTTTGCGCTCATTTTCTCAGCAACACGCCAAATATGTTAAAAAAATTCCTGCAATGGCAATATAACCTCTCCATGGCATTTGATAAGGCCTTTATCGATAAGAAATACCGCGTCTACGGCACCAGCGATTTTATTGTGTCCGTTATGCCCGAATTTTTAACGCAGGATGCCCGCGTCATTGAAGTCGGCGGTGGAAAATCTCCGCGCATAACGGCGGAATTGAAAAAACAGCGGGGACTTAAAATTACAGGATTAGACATTGACGAAAGTGAATTGAAACTGGCGCCGCCTGATATCTACGACCAAGTTCTTGTCGCCGACATCACCCGCGAAAAAGGAAACGGGGATTATGATGGTATCGTTTGCCGCTCGCTTTTGGAACATGTCGAAAATACAGAAAAAGCGATAGCAAATATGAGCAGCTTTTTAAAACCGGGAGGAAGATTGCTAGCCTTTGCACCATGCCGCAACGCCGCCTTTGCAAGATTAAACCTGGTCATGCCGGAAAAGATAAAAAGAAAACTGATTGATTATCTATACAACAACGAAGGAAAACAGGCGGAATTAATGGGTTTTCGCGCCTATTACGACCGCTGCACCCCTTCGCAAATTCAGGCAAACGCAGAGAAAGCGGGCTTCAAAGTCATCGAAAAACGCCTTTATTATATGAGCAATTATTTTGCCTTCTTTACGCCTGTTTATATCCTGTGGCGGTTTTACCAATTCCTGATTATCAAGGCAGGATGGGAAGATTTTTGCGAAGGATTTTCTTTTGTATTTGAAAGGAAATAATCAAGTTTTAAGAAAATAAAAAAACCGCCCTGAATGAGGACGGTTTAAAAGATTGAAAATTCTGTATTTTTCGCTATGCAGCAATTTTTGTGATCAAGGTATCTTCGACAATCAGGTATTTAAGCCCGCTGTTCAGCATCACATGAACGGCATCTTCAGTCCCCATAACAATCGGCAAGCCATGCAGGTTAAAAGACGTATTCAGGCAAACAGCTTTTCCTGTCTTGTTTTTAAATTCCTGTAACACCTGATAAAAACCGGGGTTACTGTCAGCATCCACAGTTTGTGCCCGCGCCGTCATATCATAGGCATGCACACCGGCAATAAATTCATCGCGGCTATCTGTTGTATCAAAACTATGCATCATAAAAGGAGAAATGCGCGGCGATAATGATTTGGGTATTTTGATATATCGCGCCGCTTCTTCTTTCAGCATTGCGGGAGCAAAAGGCATCCAGAAATCACGGTTCTTGATGATTTTATTGATGTAGGGAATGACTTTCTGATTAGCCGCATCCGCGATCAAAGACCGGTTTCCAAGCGATCTGGCGCCGAATTCCATAGGCCCGCAACATCTGGCAACAATTTCACCCTTCGCCATTAAATCAGCCGCGGTCATCACGGGATCGTCTAATTTTTCAAATTGAAGCGTTTTGCCTTCATGCTGCTGCTTAACCTTATCCAGATCAAAATCCGGTTTTGGCCCCAGACAAAAAGTTTTAAGAGAAATTTTTTCCGAGTTTTCCTTATTATTTTCTGCATAAAAATGCCACACCGCCCCGAACGGTAATGTTTCATCACCGCAAGACGGCATGACATCAAAGAAATCAATATCAGGATCTTCGGAAATAATCTTGTTTGCCTTAACATTCATAAAAACACCGCCGGCAACGACAACGTTTTTAATCCCTGTTTTTTTAACGGCATTTTTAACCCAGGCAAGCATCATTTCCTGCGTAAAAATCTGTACGCCGCCTGCCAAATTATCAAAACGAACCCGCTTAAAATCAAGCGGTAAACGGTTATAGAGGAATGATGTTTTGCCACACTCACCATGGGTAAAACACAGATCATTATCATTGGAAAAATAAACATATTTTTTCAGCTGATCCACCACAGGGCGGCAGTAATCAGGATTTGAATATGCGGCCAGTCCCATCAGCTTATATTCATGCTCATGCGGCTTCATCCCCATAAAATGGGTCATGGCAGAGTAAACATTACCGATCGAATTTCCACTTGATGACTTGGCAATCAAGTCAAATTTATCTTCCTGAACCTTGTATATATGGGCGCAATCGCCATCGCCGCCGCCGTCAAGTGTCAAAACCAGATGAGGTTCATGTCTGTTTTTACGCATCGCATAATAAGCAGAAGCGGCATGTAAGAAATGATGGTTATAACGATGGAGCGGCACCTGAGACAAACCGGCATCCTGTAAATACTCCTCCGGTGTTTTGGCTGCCCTTTCTTTTTTCTGCGCTTTCAAATTTTTGAACTTATTACGAATGCGCCAAAAAATATCAGGATTATGTGGTAAATCAGCCCTGAAATCCGCCCCTGCAATCAGTTCTTCACGGCTTCGTGTCGGGCTTTTAAGATTGGATAAACAAACAGCATCAATATCGGACGGATTAATTCCAAGATAGGAAAGACTGAATTTCAATGCCTGCTCGGGAAACCCCGCATATTCTTTTTTCTTATTCAGACGTTCTTCCTGCAGGGCAAAAATGATCTCACCGTCTTTAAGAAAAACAACCGAAGCATTAAAACCTTCGTTAATACCGACTACGAGCATGGATTCCCCTACACAAAATGGTTCGCCCACATATTAGAAAACATAGGTGATAAAGCAAGAAAAAACCGCCCTGAAAAGGACGGTTGGAGTAGCTTGTTTCGTGATAGGTATGAAACAACCAAAATGAATTTGGAAGAACTGGCAACGACCTACTCTCCCGCGTCTTAAGACGAAGTACCATCGGCGCAAAGGCTTTTCACTGTCCAGTTCGGGATGGGATGGAGTGTTTCGCTCTCGCTAAAATCACCAGTTCATCCAAATCCACTTTGGTCGGTCTATAGAAATACTTTAAGCTGAAAATAAACAACCAACGTTTAGCATTTCGTCAAACAGACTTAATACTGCGCGCTTCGATCACAGTTTTCAAAATAAAAACTGCTAGTGGTTTAAATTCAAGACAATCGAGCAATTA
>DAOPJS010000149.1:0-4126 GCA_035399785.1 Alphaproteobacteria bacterium | reverse complement strand
CATGACTGTCCTGCGAAATGAGTATTATCGCGATGGTTATAGGTTGGCCCTGCGCGTTGCAGTGGTACAGAGTTTTATTATCGTCGGCCTGATTGCGGCGATGTTTTTCGTAATATATATCCACCAGCCCGAAAACCGCTATTTTGCGACAACAGAGGACGGACGTTTGATCCCGATGGTGTCCCTGACGCAGCCTAATTTGAGTAATCCTGCCTTAATGTCCTGGGTGGCGCAGGCGGCAACGGAAACCATGACCTTCGGATTTAACGATTATCGCCGCCGTTTGCAGGAATCTTCCCGCCATTTCACCAGAAAAGGGTGGGAAAGCTTCACCGGCGCTCTTCAGGCCGCCCGTATTATTGAATCTATCGAGGCCAATTCACAGGTGATTACGGCCGCACCGCGCGGCGCCCCTGTCTTACAGCAAGAGCAAGAGGTTAACGGCCAATACCAGTGGATCGTTCAAATTCCGATGGTTTTATCCTATCAGGCGGGATCCAAAACCCGTGCGGATAACTGGATCGTAACATTGGTTATTGTTCGTGTACCGCGTCTGGAAAGCCCGAACGGGGTCGGAATTGCCCAATGGATTGCCATTCAGGGGTAGAGTGGTGAAAAGCCTTTATTAATTCTGCCATAAGGGATGACATCCAAGATTTCTGGAGATATTGTAATTAGGGAGATTCGCCGCGTTTCTTTGAATTTTTCAATAAAGATCGCTATATAGTTATAAAAAAGACAGTGCACGGGATGCTTTTGGGTAATTTTAGACATAATAAAAATGTTTGGGGCGTTGCTTTATTAAGCATGACCTTATCATTCCCCGCATTTGCCCAAGATTCTGTTGATCTGAATAGTTATTTACAACAAGAAGAGCCGGCCCAGACAGATTTGGCCCCGTCTGACTCCCAAACCCAGCAAACAGCTGCGGAAAATAATCAAGCCGCTGTTCCGCCGCAAATGCCGATGGATGTGCAATCGACCGATACGCCGACAGCCGCCGATAATGTGCCGGAGGCCGGTATAACGGTTAATCAAGGGACGGGAGATGCGCTGCCGCCCGTGACAAATACGCGCCTTCGTATTGAAACAGAGGGATTTGATTATACAGCGGAAAAAAACATCAATGCCGAATTTGAGCTGGGCGGTCAGGATCCGAATAAAAAATCACAACAGGAATTGGCCGAAGAAATCCGCCGTGAAGCCTTTGATGCGGCCATTACCGGCCTGTTTCCTTTGAAGCCTGAAAACATCAAGGATTTATTGAAAGAATACGACAAAACCAAACGGGCGGTGGAAGAGCCTGTGCATGGTATCCCTACGCCGCGGGTTAATGTTGAGACGGTCTCTCTTGATCCCGGTGTGGCACCGATGGTTATTCATACGGCTGTCGGTCATATTACCACGCTTAATATTCTTGATGTGACGGGCGCCCCCTGGCCCGTTCAGGATATCAGCTGGGCCGGTGACTTTGAAGTAATTGAGCCCGAAGAAGGCGGCCATGTTATTCGTATTACACCTATGGCGGTTGCGGCCTATGGGAACATGTCAATCAGATTGCTGACATTGAAAACGCCGGTGACGATTATGCTCAAAACAGGAACGGATGAAGTTCAGTATCGCGTCGATGCGCGTATTCCCGAGTTCGGCCCCTTTGCCACCACGCCGTTGATTGATGGCGGAAGCGAGCGTGTGGCAGGCAATGCGACAATCATGGCTGTTTTAGATGGTGTTCCGCCGACAGGCGCACAAAAACTTGATGTTTCTGGCGTTGATGGAAGAACGACAGCCTATAAAATCAGCGCGACAACCTATGTCCGCACACCTTTAACTTTGTTGTCACCGGGGTGGGATCAATCCGTTACCTCTGCTGATGGCATGAATGTTTATGCGCTGGCAGATACGCCTGTTTTACTTTTATCTGATAAAGGACGCTTTATGCGGGCAAGTTTATCACCGGGAAAGGATTTATTCGATGAGTAACGATGACATCGAAAATGAATTCGATACAGATGATTTCGACACCGGTGATTTTGATGACGGCGGTTTTGATGATCTGAACAGTCAAAAAGGAACGCTGGGTGATTTATGGCGGAATAATCCGCTGGTTAAAATCGGTGTTATTCTGGCGGCTTTTGCCTTTTTGGTTGGCGGGATTATTTTGTTCGGCGGTAAGCGCGACAATCTTCCTGAATCACGCGTGGCTTCTAGCCGTGATATTACGGAAGCGCCCGGTAGCGCAGAGACAACAGAAACTTTCCGTCAGGCGATTGAAGAAGAAAACGTGCGCCGAATAGAAGAGGCGCAGCGCAGTGCCACCAGTGCGGTGCCGACACCTGTTGATCCGCCCAAAGGAACATTGCCGCTGCAATTTGAAGAACCCGAAGAAGAAGATCCGCTGGAGCGTTGGCGCCGTATGCAGGAAGACCGCATTCGTCAGCAACAAGTGGAGGTTCAATTAGAGAATGAGCCGGAAGCACCGCCGCCGCCTGATACCAGAACACCTGCTATTAATGCATTGGCGCAGGCGATGTCACAACAAATGGAATCTGTTTTATCCAATCAGCAAATCAAGCCGCCGATTTTGCAAAATGTCGCAACGCTAAGTTATTTGGAAGCATTGCAGGAAAAAGAGCGTAAGAAATTAGAAGAGGCTTTGGCCTCTCAGCAAGCGGCGTTTGGCGCGATTGATCCTGATGAAGTCAATATTTTACTCTCTGCGGGAACGATTGAGTATGCCCAGCTTATCACCGAGGCCAATACAGATGCGCCGGGTCCTATCTTGGCGCAAATTGTTACCGGCCCTCTTAAAGGCGGAAGGTTGATCGGATCATTTACATCAACAGATAAGTATTTGACGCTGAATTTCAATACAATCGTACTCGATGGTATCGACTATGCGGCGCAGGGTATTGCGATTGATCCCAATACAACATTGCCGGGGGTTGTGACGGAAATTGATCATCGCTATTTCACAAAAATTGTGCTGCCGGCCGCTGCGGCATTTGTGACGGGACTGACAACAGCGATTGCCGATTCAGGTAAGACAACAATCGTTATTCAAAATTCTGACGGATCGTCCAGCACGACAACATCAGGAACGAATGACAGTGATCAGGAAGTTGCCTCGGGTATTGCCGAAGCCGGAGATGTTATTGCCGATATTCTGAATGAAAAAGCAGATAACACACAAACGCTTATCCGCGTGGCGCCGGGAACGCCGATAGGGGTGTTGTTTATTTCCCCTGTTGTTGATACGCCGCAATTGTTACAGCGCCAGCAACAACAGCAAGTGCAGCAGCCATATCCTTATGATCAAACGACGACGGCTCCTGCGACAACAAATCCGTTTTCATCCATTCCGTCTACCATCAACGTGTTGACGCCGTAGTTGAGGTTTAGAGGTTACCATGCAGAATCAAAATGATGATGACTCTGATTTCAACGACGACGTCTATGACGATGTCCTCGATGAAAATTTTGAAGATGATCTGGGTGACGATGAGTATCTGGATGTTGATCTGGATTCCGAAGATGAAGAAGGACTCTATTCCGAATTTGACGAAGACAATCTTGATGGGGAAGAAGATTGGGAGTTAGGCGAGGAAGACGATGCCGATGATGCCGGGGATTATATAGAACCGGGTGCCGGCGCCGCCGTTAAAAAACGCGGCATGAATTTCGATATGAGTTTTAATTCAATGGCGATTATGGGCGCTATTGTTGTCGGTGTCGGCGTTCTTATTTTTCAAGTCGTCACAAAAAAGCCGATGGCTTCATTGGATACATTTATATCCGCGCTCCATATGAGTGGTGCCACAGATGGCCCCGTTTTCGGCGAAGATAATAATGAATTAAAAGTCGACGAGGAAATCACACTTGAAAATTCCGAAAAGGAACAGACCAAAGGATTTCTTTATGATCCTGAAATTCTGGATTCGATGGAAATGCCTGTTGTCGAAGCGCCGCCAATGCCGACGACAATTTCATCCGAAGATGATGAAGAGGCAGCCCCGACAGTTGCCGATGATACGATGACGCCAATGCCCGAAGAACAAAAGGCAGCCGAGAATTCTTCGCAAGAGCATATTCCCAGAGGGCCAAATGAAAGCGGTACAACAAATGC
>DAOPJS010000148.1:0-4147 GCA_035399785.1 Alphaproteobacteria bacterium | reverse complement strand
GGGTGATATTCTCGTATTCATCTTTGGGTGATCCTGCATAGGAGGCATATCCGCTTTCATCGGAAAGATTTGTTTCACGTCTGCCGATATCTACTTTGGCGTCTTGTATCGGCTCGTCCCCTTCATCAAATTGTCCGTCATAGTTTTTATCAAGATAGACATTGGCATTGAGGGCACCACGGTTAGACAAATTCTTGCTGCTGAAAATATAATCACCGTTCTGACCATATGGCGCCATAGAGAATGTTGCCCGCAAGAACGCGCGAAGCCCGTTTTCACGATCCCAATCGGTATTAAAGCCGGCGCGAAATTTTTCAAAATCATAGGAAGCTTCGGCGCCAAAACGCGTACCGTCATTTTGGAAACTTCTGTCTATATCAAAGGCGGCGGTAAATTTACTACCGTTACGGTAACGAATTTCGGATAACAGGTTGCGGATATGACTTTCCGGATAAATGTCGTAGTTGAGCAATGAGCGTAACGTCCAATGCGTATTCAAACGATAGGTCGCATTAATCCGTCCATCCGCATTCTGATAACTTCTGTCAGATAAATTGAATGTATTTCCATGCGTAATACGCAGGCCGTTTTTGGCAAATGTCTGTGAAAAATCAAATTCCGTTCTGTCAGGATTTTTAACAAATCTTTCGTGGTTTAATTTAAACCTTAAACCCAATGTTCCAAGGAAGGTTTTGAAAGGCTTACTTAAAGAAAATTCTGTTCTTGATTTTCTGGCAGCATCATCAAATCTGGCTTCCTCACTTTCAAAACCCGAATAAAAAGAAGTACGCAGATTTAAATTTGCGCCCTGAAAGGTGCTGGCCGCCCTGAAATCATAGGCAGTTCCGCCTGACAAATCCTTATAAACTTCCGCCAGACCTGAAATACCCATAAAGGACAAATTGGTTCCGATTGTTGCGTAATTGCGGGTTTTATCAATGGTCGGCATGGATGTCAGGGTTGCAAAGGCAGACAGCCAAGAATTAATTCCGCGTTTGTATTTATAATTTTGCGCCAAACCCTTTGGCTGATTTTTAACATCGTTATCGGATGGTATTAAATCACGATTCAAATCAAGGATACTGGCTTCAAAAATATTTTTCCCCGGCCGTAACATGGCATCGGAAATATTATAATTTTCTTCAATTTCCTTTACTTGTCCTTCAGGGCCGTACAAAACGGTTTTGATTGTCGTGTTACTGTAATTGAGCGTAACATTTTCAAAGCGGTATTCCCCCTGATTATTAACAACCTGATAATCGATCAATTCGTTTCCGCGGTACAGTTCAACCTCCCATCCGGGTTCTGCTGTTCCTTCCACTGTTATCTGATCAAAATCCCTGATTTGCTTTTGTGGCTCGGAAGAAAGCAAAATACCGCGCCCAACCAAGGCGCCGTCAATCAAACGCGATGGCCGCGGCCGAACATCGCCAAATTGCATTAATTGTAAACCTGCGGGAAGCTCCCCTTCCTCATAGGATTTTCGTTCCATCAAAAGACGGGCATTGGTAAATTTAAAACTGCCTGATTGCTCTTTATCAAACGAGAAATTGTAATTTGACTGCGTTTTAAAAAGATCGTTTCCGCCGCGTATATTAATGTTCTGGCCTATTCCGCCTTCTGACCCGCCAAAGCGCGTGGTCGACGTAAAATCCAGAGCAGGCAGGCTGAACATTTTATAGCTGTTATCTATTCTCGGCAGATCAAGGTCGGTGTTGTCTTGCTGCGCCAATCTGTTTAAACGACTGTTTCGCTTTCTTTGCCGCGCAATTGAAAGTTCATACGGTAATTTTTTGGCCGACTGAATATCCAGAACCTGTTTTAACGGGTCCAGCGCCAGATCAAGCGGCCAGATTTTATTCAGCAGGTCTGGGGTTACATAAACATCGCCGATTCCTAATTGCTGAGAAAAAACAAACGCCTCCCGCGGATCAAATTCGTAAGTATTTCCGCGTAAGGTATATGTATTATTCTGCGTATCTATTGTGTAAGAATTTTCTTCGGATATAAAAAATCCGGAAACCGTTCCGGTTTTTAAATCCGTCTTGGCATTAAAGCTGACGATGCGCGCCAATTCCTGAATCGGGACGTAATACTTACCCTCCCTGTCCAAGCCGAAAATTGCGGTGGCCAGCGTTTTCCTGTCACGCTTTACTTCCAGAATAATGTCATAGGTATTATCTTCACCGAGAGTATCGGCAAGCGTAGGGGGAGAATGAAACCCCAGCAGTATAAATAGGGCGACAAGCGCAATAAATATACGCGATATGAAAATACCTACATGATAATTGCTCATGAGACTGAGCTTTGATGATAGTTAAAATGAATAACCCAACATCCATAGTAGCATCATACAGTGAGATGCCAAACTATTCAGTGTTATCCATAATAAATAACTATTTGGAAAAGCTTTGATCTATAAGGGTTTGACCTGCCAGAACATCATCGGGATGACCTTTGACAACAAGGCGGTAGGAAGAACATCCTTTGGCCGGTAATTGCACTGCCATTGTCTCTTCACGGAACTCTCCCTCAGCATAGACAGCAAATACTTTGGAAGGTTTGCTGATAACAACTTCTTCACCACCCGAAGTACACAGAATCTGGGCAATACCGATAACACTGCGGTTGCCTTCTTTTTGAACTTTAAAATTTGCCACGTAATCAGGTTGTGATTTTTGGTTCTTTTGTAAATTTTTTTCTATTTTGGCATTAACAAAGTTTAATTTGGCATTTGTTTCTCCGTTCAACACGTACACCGGAACGGCTCTGGACACTAAAACATCAAAGGCAACGATAGGTTTGGAATCCTCTTGTGGCGGATTTATTTCAGGGACAGGATTATTATTCTCATCAAGTGGTGTTTCCACTGTCTTTTTGTCAGGCTCCCGCTCAAAAAGGAAATGGCTGCGATATTCTCCTGCCTCTAGCGCTTTTGAACGGTTAACCATGAAGATAATACGCTGCGTCTGTCCTGGTTTCAGGGTTGTACGTCTGGGGGAAAAGCGAATGATATCATCTGCCGGCTTATATCCCGGCGGCGCCTTATCCATGCCTATCTTGTCAAGATTAAGGATATTGCCTTCTTTATCCATTGCTAAGTGCTTCCAGCCAAGACGGAAGCTTTCTGTTTTATCGCCGTTATTCTTAACAAACATATATTCGACTTTCACTTCAGGCTTGAGTACCAAACGCTGGGGTATAATTCTTAAAGCGTACGCCTTGCCGAAAGTTGCAAAAACCAGCGTCAATAAGACCAAAGCGGCGATAAATATTTTTATATGGTTTCTTGAGAGCATGTCCTGTTTCTCTTTTATATGTTTTACGGAATGGCGGTGACAATAATGTTAACACTACTGTTATAAATACCCAAGGTTTCAGCGTTATCAAAACGCAAACGTCCCCCGACTTTAAATGTATGTGTCGGGTTAATCAGGGTTGAATTATAGGTGACTGTATTCAGTTGCGATCCACCGGCGGTTTGCAGGCGATAATTATCCAAGGTGATTAATCCACCGCCCGTTGTGTTGCTGAATTGCACCTGCGGGGTTGTGAAAGTAAGACGGGCGTTCATTGTCGCCGTAGCGAGCGTCGTTCCGACATGGCAAATTCCGGGTCTGATAACGCCGGCGACCAAACTATGACATCCATTATTCACTGTACCGCTGGCCGCTGTCGCCCTGACAGTAATAGATCCCGCACATAGGGGTAAAATAACACCATAGGAAATCCCCTGCGTACAGTTAACGGTCATTGCCGCCCTGACTATCTTTGAGGGAATGGCAAGTACTGCAATTGATGAAACACAAGCCAATGCCTGCCTGGAAGTGACCATTTTGAAACCTTTTAGATTAAGCGTTGATGTTACCTAATTATCACGCGGTCACAAGAAATTTTTATTTGTAATAAAAAAGCCCGCCGAAGAGCGGGCTTTTTAAGAAATTCTGATATCTGTTAAGGAATGTCAACAATCTGAATTGTTGCGCTGTTCCCGTTGTAGTTGCCGTTAGCCGGTGTCGCCACAAAGTTCAAACGACCGCCGACCTGAACATCGGTGTTACCACCACCGACGAAGTTACCTGTACCTGTCGCACCACCTGCAACCTGAACAGGGGCAACAAAAGCAGGACCACCAACGGTAATACGG
>DAOPJS010000147.1:0-4147 GCA_035399785.1 Alphaproteobacteria bacterium | reverse complement strand
ACTTACTGGACGGCATGTCTGGCCTTAGTGATATCATGAACAGACTGGACCCTTTGCCGAATGTAGCAGTCTGCCGATTAGGCCAAAAAGATATTGTTCGTCATCCTCTGGTCGCTGAAATGCTGACAGTACTTTAAATTAATTAGCTCATGCGGTATAAAAGCCGCATGACAAAACATAAATATCTTCGCTCTTTTATTCTCCTCGTGGTCGGGCTGGCAATTGCCAGCCTGATTGCGTATGTTCAGATCAAATCAGAAAGCAAGCCATCCCTTGTTGTGGCAGAAAATTTCGGCGGGCCTTTCACTCTTATTGATACGAATGGCAAGACCGTCACAGAAAAGGATTTTGAAAACCAATACCGCCTGGTCTATTTCGGCTTTACTTACTGCCCCGCCATTTGCCCGACGGAATTACAGCGCATTAATACCGTGCTGAAAGAGTTAGGGGATAAGAGCAATGAGATACAACCAATTTTTATCACCGTAGATCCTGAGCGTGACACAGTTGATGTCATGAAAAATTATGTTGCTATGTTTAACCCGCGCCTTATCGGTTTAACAGGCACGCCGCAGCAAATAGAAAAGATTAAAAAGGAATATAAAGTCTACGCCGCCAAGGTCAAAGACGATACGATGAGTGATTACACCGTTGATCATTCTTCTTTTATTTATTTTATGGGGCCGAATGATACGCTCTATCAAATATTTAAAGCCGATGATTCGGTTGAAAGCATGGTTGCCAAAATCAAAAAGATTTTGTCTTAAATTTTCATAACAAAAAAGCTTCAGTGTTTAATTGCGGGAATCATCAAAATATGGTTCCATGGTCATAAGTAATTATAAAACATTATGGGAGTTTCAGATGAAATTTAAGTCGCTGGCCGTTGCGGCCCTTTCCGTTTCCGTACTTTCCGCTTTTTACATACCCGGAGCCAACGCTGCAGGGTTTTATATTCAGGAACAATCCGTCAAGGGGTTAGGCTCCGCTTTTTCCGGATCAACAACATCTATCGATGACGCCAGTACGGTTTACTTTAACCCCGCCGGTATGACCAAACTCAGCGGCCCGCAAATGAATGCAGGGGTTCATCTTTTGATTCCCAGCGCCGATTTGACCAACACAGGATCTACATTTGACTTTAACGGCCCCGCCCCCGGCGGTATCGGCCCTATTGTCGGCAATGACGGCGGCAACCCCTATTCACCAACACCTGTCCCTAATCTGTTTGTTGCCTACCCCATTGTACAGGATCAGGTCTGGGCAGGTTTGGCAATAAATGTCCCGTTCGGATTGGCCAATGAATATGATACAGGATGGTTCGGACGCTACGATTCAACGGAAACTGAACTGACAACTATTAATATTCAGCCCTCTATTGCTGTTAAAGCGACAAACTGGCTATCTATCGGTGCAGGTGTTGATATTCAGCGCGCAGACGCCACTCTTAAATCAGCGATCAGCAACGTCGTCAGCGAAGGCGAGAGTAAACTGACCGGCGATGACTGGAGCTATGGTTACAATATCGGCTTGCAGATCAAGCCCGTTGAAAGTACAGAGATCGGCCTGCATTATCGCTCCGCCATTAAACATACTCTGGAAGGGCGTATCAGCGTTCAGGGATTAAGCGCCAGTAACTTTGATATTCCGGGCACAGCGGATCTTAACCTGCCTGACATCGCTTCCTTCGGCATCGCCCACCAAGCCACGGATAAATTACGTTTGATGGCCGAGGCAAACTGGTTTGGCTGGAATAACTTTCAGGAAATCAATGCAAAAAATACTGCAGGAACATCGGTATCCAATGTTGTGCAAAATTACCAGACAACATGGGCATTTTCTGTAGGCGGTGAATATGACGTCAATGATAAATGGACGGTACGCGCCGGATATCAACACGATGCCACACCGACAACCGATCTGTACCGCACATCCAGAACGCCCGATGGAGACAGAAACTGGTTTAGCGGCGGCGCAACATATAAAATCAATCCGAAATTGGATCTTGATTTGGCCGCAACATATATCGATATCAGCAAAGAAAAAATCAACCTGTCGAGAAATTCAGGCCTGGCAAA
This sequence comes from Alphaproteobacteria bacterium, assembly GCA_035399785.1. Lineage (GTDB taxonomy): Bacteria > Pseudomonadota > Alphaproteobacteria > Micavibrionales > Micavibrionaceae. The sequence continues at coordinate 2,069 of DAOPJS010000147.1, read as the reverse complement.
TATTTCAGCCAACACCGAAGGATCTGTCGGCATCGTTGCAGTTGGTCTGACATACAAATTCTAATCATAGACATATTCGAAAAAGCCACCTTCATGGTGGCTTTTTTTGAACTTTTTTTCTATTGAACCGTTGTAATAATGAATCCAAAAAGAAATAAAGGAGGATTAAAATGTCTAAACAAGATAATAAAGAAATTCGTAAAGTTATTGATATCAACAAAGATGCAGTTGATTTTTATAGCGATGCTAAATCAAAAGCAAAAGACAACACCGTGAAAGATATTTTTCAAAAATTTGAAAAATTGCACAATGATGTCGTGATTAATTTGCAAAATTATGTACGTCAAAATGGCGGAGAGCCGGAAGCGGAAAATACCGTTGCCGGACGAGTCGGTCAATTTTGGGGTGATATCAAAGCAAAGATCAGTAATGATGTTGATGAATCGCTGATCAGCAGTCTGGAAGAAGCGGAAGACCGCTGTATCCATGCCGTTAGTGACGCAGCAGATAACAAAAGCTTGTCACCGGAAACGCGTATTGTCTTAAAGCAAGAAAAGACCCTGCTACAAAAGACTCATGATTACATGAAAATTATGAAAGATAATGCAAAAGCTGCATAACGCTACAACATAATCAAAAAGCCTGCCTTAATCGGCGGGCTTTTTTTAATCTTCGATGATGCTGTTCAGCTTCATCGCCAATCCCATGGACCCGTCAACTTTCAGCTTTCCCATCATAAAAGCCATGGTTGGATCTTGGGTGCCTTCCATAAACCCCTTGAAAGTATCCAGAGAACATTTCAGCGTGCAATCCGCCTCTTTATCATCATGAGATACTTCAGGCGGAGATTGCGTAGCATCAACATGAATGACACCATCATCGCCGAAATCAAATTTAACTTTAGCATCCAAACCTGCGGCCAGTGCCATTTTTGATTTTATTGATTCGGTAACGGTTTCCAGTGACATTTATTTTCCCCTTTTATTTAAGATATTATTCAGTCTAAACACCCATCGGCATATTATCAATCAATCTTGTTTTGCCGATCCACGCGGCGGCTAACACCCTATTCGGATTTTCTGTTCCGAAAGTTTCAGAATTTCTTTGAACGCAATAATCAACTTTATCAAAGCCACTATCCAGCAATAAATGAACCGCTTCTTTTTCAGTGATCATATTCTGCGCCAGTTGTACGAGAATTTGGTTAAGCTGGATAGCGGATTCATAATCACTTTCGCTTAAATAGGCATTACGGGAAGAGAGCGCCAGACCGTTATGATCCCTGACAATTTGAACCCCGATGATATCGACCGGTATCCCCTCCTGCACGACCATTTTTTTGACCACCTGCAATTGCTGAAAATCTTTTTCACCAAACATCGCGACATCAGGTTTGACCGCTCTTAACAATCGGGCAACAACCGTGGCAACCCCGTCGAAAAAATGCGGCCTGAATTCACCCTCTAACGGCTCGGATACACCGTCAATATGAATATCTGTTTCCTGCCCGTTCGGATAAATATCGGCAACTGTCGGCAACCAAACGGCATGGGCGCCAACCGATTCCAGTTTTTGACAATCAGCTTCTATCGTCCGCGGATAGCTGTCAAAATCTTCATGCGGGGCAAATTGGGTTGGATTGACAAAAATGCTGACAATGGCTCTATCAGAATGTTTTAAGCCTTCTTCAACCAGTTTCAAATGCCCGTCATGCAGCGCACCCATGGTCGGAATAAAGGCAGTTTTTAAATTCTCTTTTTTGGCTTGGCGGTGAAAGCTGTCCAAATCAGCAATATTTTTTATTATCTGCATTTTTATTGGTCGGAATAATTCAGGCGAAATGTTTTTCTCTTGGTCCGTCTGGTGGATCAATTACTTGGGCTTTATAGGCGGATAAGACGCGCTGTGCAATAAAGGAATAGGCATCGCTTTTTCCGTTTGTTTCAAAAACCCTGACAGCCTTCAATAAGCGTAAATGCGCTTCCAAACCGTTATTGAGCAACACATTTGTATTGTTCATTGTATCAAGACTTGGTTCGATTTCCTCTAAACAACGAACAGCTTCAAAT
>DAOPJS010000146.1:0-4157 GCA_035399785.1 Alphaproteobacteria bacterium | reverse complement strand
CATTTCAGTACTTTGCAAGACGGCATCATTGGAAACCAACAAACTGGCGAGCATAGTAATAATAAGGGTAAATGTCAGACCAATGGCATTCGTCTTCATCGCTTTAAGAATTAATGCTTTATCACCCAATGCCGCCCCAAAAGCCAAGGCGAGGTTTGGTCCCAAGAGGGGAGCAATCACCATGGCGCCGATAACCACTGCGGTATCACTATGGATGAGGCCTATACCTGCAACGAGAGAGGACAACAAAACAAGAAGGAGAAAATCGATCGTGATTTTTGCCCCTTTTTCCATGTCGTCATGAAGCTCTTCGCGTGTGACCGATCCGCGAAGAATGTCTTGAATTTTAAACTTGCCATTACCGTTGGTTTTTTCAGGAGCTTCGGGTTTTGGCAGGGTGGCTTCCACAGGGATCAGGGTGATGCGCCAGTCATCATTACGGCTGATCGCCCGTTGCAGGGCATCAAGCATGTCCTGCTGGTTCAGGACGTCAACCAGAATACGGGAGGTGATCCGATTATCATCTTTTTTATAGAGCCAGCTTTGACGGGAAGACTGCCAGCAATCGATGGCTTCGTATCTTTCAGAAAGCTCCTTGATCTTTTCGGAGGCACTTTCGGGAGCTGAAATCTCTATTATTCTCAAAGACATAGTCCGGCTTTCTTTGCTGATTGTTTGGCATGTATCATCCGTTATTTTCGTAAACTGTCAAGTCAGGGAAAAAAGCCAACAAATTCAAATCATTGAAAAATTTCTTGTTTATAGGTGATTTTCGTTCTTGCGGCTTTGGGGGTGAAGTGTTAGCGTCAAGACATCCAAAATACAGTGATTTTATCGATGATACGTAGTGTATCGATATTGGGGGAGTAAGTATATATGTTCCATCGTGCGAATGGAGGGGCTGTACAGCCCCAAACTAAAGAAGAGGCAGAAGCGCAATATCAGGCGCCTCAATATGCCCCGAGAACCGGAATGGATCAGACTGCGGTACAGCAGTACCAAAAACCTCAGGAAGAGGTATATGAAACAGACTATTCCGAAAACCAAAATCCGACGGCATCCTATGCCGAAAGAAGAAAACAGGAAACTGTCAATAAATTAAAAACCAAACTACAGACTAAGGAAGCTAGACCCATGAATAACCCACAAGCAAAAAATCCATCACAGGAAAATCAACAGCCATCATCTGCGCCGTCACAGCCACAGGCGCGCGTTGATATTCCGGGTAACAATTTCCAACGCCCGGGCATGCCCGGTCAGGCAAGCCGTCCATCATATCCGGGTTCATCATATCCCGGTGCGGCCGCTCCTGTTGCAAACGCCTCAGGTTACAGCGCACAGTCAAGTCAAGCATCAACGGCCCGTCAGTTGAGCATCGGCCAAGGCATCACTATGTCAGGTGAGATCGAGGCGTGTGATCATTTGCTGGTTGAAGGTACAGTTGAAGCAGCCTTGAAAGGCGCCAGCGTACTTGAGATTGCTGAATCAGGTGCCTTTTACGGTACAGTTGAAATCGAAGAAGCAACAATTGCCGGCCGTTTCGAAGGCGATATTACAGCCCGTGGCCGTTTGACCATTGAATCAACAGGCGTTGTTATCGGTTCCATTTCATATAAAGAATTGGCCATTGAAGCAGGGGCAACAATCGACGGTTCTGTCAGCCCGATCGGTTCACAAAACGCCTCACAAAATCAAGGCAGCAACAGAAAATCAATGCCGCAAAAAGCGAAGAAAGTATCGCAAAATAACGGTGCAGAGCTGCCTTTCAGTGATCGTTCTGCCGCTGAATAAGGTTTTATAAGTTTGGTTGTATAGGGTGTTACTACTTCCATAGTCTTAAAAATCTTCACAAGCAACAATGCATACTGCAAGTGAAAGAAATGAAAACCGGTCCTTAGGGGCCGGTTTTTTTATGCGGTCTTCTCTTTAAAGGCGCATAGGTCACTGACAGGACAACGATGACATTCCGGCTTGCGCGCCTTACAGATATAACGCCCGTGCAGGATCAGCCAGTGATGACAATGGAATTTAAATTCATCAGGAACAACACGCTCTAACTTTGCTTCAACTTGATCGGGAGTGTTTCCTTTGGCTAAGCCTGTGCGGTTTGAGACACGAAAAATATGGGTATCAACCGCAATAGTGGGGATGCCAAAGGCCATGCTGAGGACAACATTGGCAGTTTTACGTCCTACACCCGGAAGCTTGACCAACTCATCACGGTCTTGCGGCACTTCACTGTTATATTTTTCGATGAGGATTTGCGAAAGTTTGTAGATGTTTTTGGCCTTTGAATTAAACAATCCGATAGTTTTGATGTAGTCGCGAATTTTGTCTTCTCCCAGGGCGACCATTTTTTCCGGTGTGTCTGCGGCCTTGAAAAGAGCAGGGGTTGCCTTGTTAACACCAACATCGGTCGCCTGCGCCGACAGAACAACGGCAACCAAAAGGGTAAAAGGATTGGTATAATTCAGCTCACCCTTTGGCTCGGGTTCTATTGCCTGCAGGCGTTTGAAAAATTCAACAATCTTTTCTTTTTTCATGAGGCTTGTTTGAATTCGAAACGGCCGATTTCACGGTTTTTTATAACATCTTTGGCCAAAAAGCATTCTCCATTCATACAGACGTAAATGCCATGCGGGTTGTCTTGTGCTTTGGCGATGGCAAAACCCAGATTAAAAGGCGCATCTGATTGGTAAAAGCCATCCAACGGAATCATCGAGCCGACTAAAACGATTGTTTTTTGAACATTCGGAATATTTTTTTCAATATAGCGCGCTGTTTCAATCATGGTGTCCGTCCCATGTGTGATAATGATACGATCATTTTGTGTTTTGTTTATTTCTTCAACGATAAGGGCGCGGTGATCATCAACCATATCAAGACTGTCGATCATGATGACCTTTTTATATTCCGCTTCAAAATGCGGATTGATAACATCTGAAATATAAGTAGGAATACCGCTTTCCTGTTTAATAACTTTGCGCTCAGAGGGGGCGTGAAAGACTGAGTCAATCGTGCCGCCGGTCGCAATAAAGGTAATTTTTCTTTTATTTTCAGCCATTTGAACCTTCTTGATCTTTTTAACAGACTCTCTTTATACTCAATACCATGGAAAAAATCACCTACGGACTTCACGATACCCCGCTGGGGCAGATTGTTATTGCCGAGAGCAGTAACGGTCTTTGCTGGCTCGGTTTTATGGTGGCCAAGGATGACGGGGCCTATAAAGGGGACGGCTTCAGCCGCATGAAAGAATTTTTTCCAAATTCTGATCTTGTCCGCGATGATAAAAAAACAAAAGCACTGGCTGACCGTGTTATGGAGGCTTGGGATCAGGATACATTAAGCGACATCAAACTGGATTTACGCGGCACTGATTTCCAAAAATCTGTCTGGAAAGCATTGCTGCAAATCCCGAAAGGGCAGGTTATCAGCTATAGCGATGTTGCCAATGATATCGGCAGGCCGAGGGCATCGCGTGCTGTGGGCTCTGCCGTGGGGGAAAATCCTGTTTCGTTGATTGTGCCGTGTCACCGCGTTGTGCAGGCATCCGGTGGCTTGGGAAATTATGGTTGGGGAATTAACCTGAAAGAAAAAATTCTCAAATTGGAAAAAGCTAATTAATTAAAGATCCAGAACATCTTTCATGGAATACAGACCGGGGGCTTTATCGTTAACCCAGCGTGCGGCGCGCATGGCCCCTTGGGCAAACAAACGGCGATCTGTGGCCTTGTGTCCCAGAACAATACGCTCCCCCTGTGAGAAGAAGGTAACATCATGTTCGCCGACGACATCGCCGCCGCGTTGAACGGCATAACCGATATCGCCTTCATTACGCTTGCCATTGCGATCTGTCACGAAATTACCGCCGCCGCGGCCTTTACGGGCGGCTTTACCCAAGGCAAGGGCAGTACCCGACGGGCTGTCGATTTTCTGGTTATGATGGGTTTCAAAGATTTCGATGTCCCAGTCATTGCCAAGACGCTTTGCGGCCTGTTCAACAAGAGCCATCAACATATTCACACCAACACTCATATTGGCGGCGTAGACAATGGCGGTTTTTGTTGCCGCTTCGGCAACCTGTTGTTCCTGTTTTTCAGATAGACCCGTCGTCCCGATCACAAGGGCAGTGCCGCTATGCGCGGCCAATCTCG
>DAOPJS010000145.1:0-4159 GCA_035399785.1 Alphaproteobacteria bacterium | reverse complement strand
CATGTCCATGCACCGACGATAGGGTAAAGAATACTGGTCAGGATGATGCAAAAGAAAAAGAACGGCCAGATTTTGATTCGCTCGGCCAGAGCGCCTGATACGATAGAGGCGGCGGTCGCAACAAACACCATTTGGAAAAACCATCCGGCAGAAGAGGCGTATCCGGCAGAATAATCACCACTCATCGCTGCCTTATCATCAGGTACCCATGTCGCTAAAGTGCCGATAAACCCACCGTCAACATTGAGGTACATCAGATTGTATCCAATCAGGAAGAACATAATGCTGGCAATGGCATAAAGGCCAATATTCTTGATCAGAATAACACCAACGGATTTGGAGCGGACACTGCCGGCCTCCAGCATAGCAAAGCCCAAAGCCATAAACATGACAAGACAGCCACAAAACAGAATAAAGAATGTGTTGAGGATAAACGATGTTTCGGTCATAAAAGGAAAACCTTAGAATTGTAAAAAACGCATAACTGATATGCGTTATATACCTCGGGCAAAATTCGTCAATAGCTTTTTTTCAAAAACATGAAATTAATTCAGGATTAAAATCCGATTTAGTATTGTCGATTGATCGTGAAGGAAATCAGGTCTTGCAGCGTTGATTTCAGCTCTCTGTCAGGCAAGCTATTCAGATTTTGAATGGCTTTATCACCATATTCCTGCGCCAGTTTCATGCCTTGGGAAATGGCGTCATATTTGGCGATTAATGTTTGGGCGGTTTCAAGGTCACCGTCTTGTTGGTTTTTATCGCCCAGTGTTCGTGCCCAGAACTCCAGTTCTTCTTTATTAGCTTTTTGAATGGCAAAAAGAACAGGCGCCGTCATCTTTCCTTCACGAAAATCATCGCCAACGGTCTTACCCAGCTTTTCCCGTTCGGCATTATAATCCAGAACGTCGTCAATAATCTGAAAAGCCAAACCCAAATTCATACCATAGTCACGGATGGCCTGTACTGTTTCGGCGTTTTGCCCCGCGATAACAGGACCCACTTCACAGGCTGCGGCAAAGAGGGAGGCGGTCTTGCCTTCGATCACCCGCAGATAATCATCCATCGAGGTGTCGAGATTGTTTTGAACACTCAGTTGTAGGACTTCCCCTTCGGCAATAATGGCCGAAGCGGTGGAGAGGATGCGCAATACATCCAGATTCCCATCGGCAACCATTAATTGAAAAGCCCGTGAGAATAAAAAATCACCAACCAGAACACTGGCTTCGTTACCAAAAACCACGTTGGCAGATTTTTTGCCGCGGCGCTCCTCGCTGTCATCAACGACATCATCATGGAGCAGGGTAGCAGTATGAATAAATTCTACCGCGGCGGCCAAGCGGTGGGCGCGGGTCATATCCCCGTCAAACAGGGCGGTGCAGGACAGGGTTAAAAGCGGGCGGATACGTTTCCCCCCTGCGGCAATCAGATAGCTGGCCAGATGCGGGATCAACGGCACTTCAGATTGCATGTTATCCAAAATCATGGCGTTGACTGCCTTCATATCCACGGCCATTTTTGCCTGAAGGATATCAAGGGGGCTTTGCGTTTCGCCTGATTTCTGCTTTAAAGCTGTCATAGGAATGGTTTAATAGAGCTATGAGCCCAACTCAAGAGATTTATGTATTGAATAAGCGCCTGAAGCTTCTCCACAGTGAGAAGGGCTTTAAAACATCGATGGATTCGGTGTTGCTGGCGGCTGCTTGCCCTGCTTTGGCGGGGGATCATATTCTGGATATGGGATGCGGCGTCGGGGGAGCAGGTTTTTGCGTTCTCTCCCGCGTTGACGGGGTTCGTCTCACCGGTGTTGAAATTCAGGCCGACCATGTAGAACTGGCCAAGCAAAACGCGGTGGTAAATCTGATGCAGGAGCGAAGCGATTTTATCTGCAGTGATATTCGCCAATATAAAAACGAGAAAGCCTTTCATCATATTATCTGCAATCCGCCCTATCTTGAAGCAGGGCAGCATTTGCGCTCTCCCCATGAGGAAAAGGCCACTGCGATGGGACATGATGACGCAGAGTTATCAGTGAAAGACTGGATTGACGCCGCGCATTTCAATTTAAAATCAAAAGGGTCTCTAACCATGATCCACCGCGCCGATAAGCTGGACAGAATTATTCTGGCAATCGGTAAGCGCTTTGGTGCGATCGAGGTAATCCCGCTTTGGCCGAAGGAGGGAGTGAATGCCAAGCGCGTCATTGTCCGCGCTATCAAAGACCGACAGTCCCCTGCAACCCTGCATGCGGGGGTGGTCTTGCATGATGAACAGGGCGATTATACCCCGCAGGCAGAGAAAATATTACGTGATGCCGAAAAATTGCTTTAGAATATGTCACAAAGAACAGGAGGAAATAAAATGAAAAAAATTATACTCATTATTGTGTTGGCTTTGATGCCTTCCGCTTCATTTGCGCAGGAAGCATATAATCCGGAAGGATTATGGCTGACAGAAAATCAGCGATCTGCAATACGCGTTGAAAAATGTGATAAGGGATTATGCGGGCGCATCGCATGGATTATTGATGGGGGTATGCAAACCGATGATAAAAACCCTGTTGAAGAATTACGTGGGCAGCCGATATGCGGTCTGGAAATTCTGAACGGTTTTACGCAAGCGGCGGATGATCCGAATGAATGGGAAGGCGGCCACATCTATAAAGCCGATGACGGTGATATATATAATGCCGAGATCAAGGTTTTAAGTGCCGATGAAATGAATGTTCGCGGATATGTCGGTATTTCCCTTTTTGGTAAATCCCAAACATGGAAACGCGTCAGTGATAAAGACTATCCGAAATGTAAGGCCGCAAAATAAATCATGTCTTTTGATATCAGGCAGGCAGCGGAAGAGGATATTACCGCTCTATATACCCTATACGATAAAATCGGAAAAAAAGATGACGGCTATTTCGAAGCCTGTTTCGAAAAAGACTGCCTGATCCTCATTATATCAAAGGAGGAGACGGATATCGGTTTCGGCATTTTGAATTTTGAACCGAAATACAGCCTTTACCAAAAATTGGAAATTCCCGAGATACAGGATTTGAATATTATCCCTGATGCGCGGCAACAAGGGGCGGCAACAGCCTTACTGGAAGCATTTGAAAATATTGTACGTGATCAAGGGATAGAGTGTGTGGGGATTTCCGTCGGCCTGACCAAAGATTACGGGGCAGCGCAAAGATTATATATCAAGCAAGGATACGTCCCCGACGGCTATGGCATTACTTACGACCGTGAGGGCGTAACGGCAGGGGTTTCCTATCCTGCGGATGATGATTTAGCCCTGATGTTGATTAAGGATCTACAGGAGTAACATCCAAAATCGGCGCAACCTTTGCAACAAAACGTCTGTGGTATTCTTCCATTCTGCCATGGCCAAGTCCGCCATCTTGTGGCGTGTTTCTCATGGATATTTTAAAAATACTACGCAAATTTTGTGATATGGCACCATGTTGTCTGACTTGTTCAATGGCCATATCAATATATTTGCCATACAAATTCTGTGCGATGTCTCTTGCCAATGTGTTTTCAGTATCAAAATAAGACTCGCGTTCTTTCTTGCGAACATGGGGAACATAAAGTTCAAAAATTTCACCTTTGGCTCTCTCAAAAGCATCAATAATTTTCTGTTTAGTGGTCATGTTATATTCCTAGATAATAAAATCCATGGAAGAACCTGTCTGTGACGAAGGTTCCTGATTCGCGTTTTGCAGTTTCTGCTCGGTCGCAGAGAGCTTTTCAACATCAAGCGCAATATCTTCATATCCCTTTTCGGATAAGACCTTTTCCAAGCGTGACTTAATCTGGTGTCTGACGACCCAATCAATCAGTTTTTCTTCATCGGTAAATAATCCGCCGTCAGTTTTTTGCCCCAGTTCTTCTGACAACGCACGGTGAACGGTTTTTGCTTTGTTGTAATCCATATCGGTGGAGATAATCATATCAATTTTCCAAAGACCATTTTCATCCTGAGAAGGGGCGGAAGTAGATTGGATAACCGTTAATTCTTGGTAACTTTTATTGGCGGCGTGTTCTTCTATGATTGTTCTGATGTCATTAGCCTGCGCTGCGGTATATGTTTCTGAAAGATAAACAGACATGGCAACGCGGCGGTATATATTGCCTTTATCATCCATATGATCGGCACCCGA
>DAOPJS010000144.1:0-4164 GCA_035399785.1 Alphaproteobacteria bacterium | reverse complement strand
TGTCCATATTGAGACGCACACATGGCCAGTTTAGCCGTGCGGCGACTTGTTCAATATGGGTGGATTTCCCTGTGCCGTGATACCCCTGAACCATGACGCGGCGGTTATGGGCAAAGCCGGCAAGGATAGCCATGGTTGTGTCATGGTCGAATTTATAGGTTTTATCAATTTCGGGAACGTTGGAATTTTCTTCCTTGAAGCCCGGAACTTTCCAATCGACGTCCAGTCCGAATGTTTCCCGTACATCATATTTTGTATCGGGAATGGTCGTATATTTTCCCTCTTTATTGACAACTTTTGTGATGTCAAAGGATGCGGAAGTCAGTTCTTTTTCTTTATTCAAGGTTTCGGACATGAAATTTCCTAAGAAGAGGGGTTATGCTTTTTCCAACTGGTCATATTTTTGAAACGCCAGCTTTAAAACTGTATAGGACATATTGACCTTTTTGAGAAGCTCTTCTGACTTGGCGCAGCCCTTATTCAGGTCAGGGTGATATTTCTTCGCCAGCTCCTTATAGCGTTGCTTGATTGTATCAAGGTTGACAGGCGGCTCTAACCCGAAGATTGCCAAGGCCTCGAATTCGGCGGAGCTGCTGTCTATTTTATTACCGCGCTCCTGATATTCCTGCCAGGCACGGTGGGCACGGTCGTCCGTATATCCTGTGCCGTGGAATTCCCATGCTTGGCGGCGCAGATTTTCTGCGGCCATACCGTCAATGTCATAACGCCATGTCGGGCGGTCTCCGAACATGCTTTTCAATATATGGTCTTCAACTTCCTTCTGATTCATGCCGTCAAAGAAATTCCATGCCTGATTATATTCCGTAATATGATCTTGGCAGAACCAGTAGTGATCACTTAAGGAGCGGTCTTTGGGCGCCCGAAAGGTTCCTTCATGCGGGCAGTAGGGCATATCGCAATGCCGTAAAGCACTTTGCGGCTTTTGTTGATCCTGATATTCAGGCGAATTCGGTTTTAGGTTTATTTTCGGCATACTTCTTCTATTATGAGGCGAAACAGCGCTCAAAACAAGAATTTCAAGGGATGACAGCAATGAATATGGAAGAAAAAATCAGACAAAAGCTGACGGCTGCCCTAACGCCACAAGAATTACGCGTTATCAATCAAAGCCATCTTCATGCAGGTCATGCGGGAGATGACGGAAGCGGGGAGAGCCATTTCAAAATCGAGATTTCGGCTGAGCGTTTTTCTGACATGTCACGAATTGCGCGGGAGCGTCTGGTTCATGAGACATTGGCTGAGGAAATTGGTCAAATTCATGCGCTTTCTATCAAGTTTTTGTAATTACATATTCCCTCTCAGGTTGCATACAATGGAATTATACAAGAAAATATACACGTAATGGTTGTATTTTTTCTGCATGCCTATATATTCAAAATAACGTTACGTTCTTGTTTTGTTTATGAGGACGATTTTCAATAAACTTGGTTATTTGGGGGCAATATGTCAGAAGACTATATAAATCTTGAGAATAAGAGTTCACTGGTATCACGCAATATTACTGTTTTGGGCAAGCGGACATCGGTTCGGCTGGAGCCGGAAATGTGGCGCGAAATGAAAAATATTTCAGAGCGTGAAAATTGCTCAATTCATGATCTATGTTCTTTAATCAGCTTACGTAAGAGTAAAAGAACGTCTTTGACCGCCGCAATACGTGTTTTTCTGATGTTATATTTCCGCGCCGCCGCGACAGAAGAGGGGCATCAAAAAGCAGGGCATGGCAATTTTCAAAACATGAAACGCAGGGCAGGGATGACCGCAGATTGGTCGGCCTTAAAATTTAAGAAAGCGCAGGAGCAAGATGAGATTGGTAAAAGATTAGCTCACCATATTCTGCAAGGTCAGGAACAACGCGTTAATGAAAATACCGGCGCTTAATAAATTTTGTTAATCACGACCGAAAGCCAGGAACTTCTTGCGGCGGGATTCTTTTAACTTTTGCGCATCCCATGGAATAAGTTGTTTCAGGCCTGTTTCAATTTGCTTGGCGACGTTATCAATTGTTTCCTGTTTTTTACGGTGGGCACCACCAACAGGTTCTTTGATAATGCCGTCAATCAATTTCAGATCATAGATATCTTGCGCCGTAATTTTAAGTGCGGCGGCGGCATCAGACGCATACTCTGCGCTTCTCCACAAAATAGAGGCACAGCCTTCGGGAGAAATAACGGAATAAATGGAATGCTCCAACATATAGATGCGATCTGCCGCGGCAATAGCAATCGCGCCGCCTGATCCGCCTTCACCGATAATGACGGAGATAATGGGAACATTCACATTCAAACATGTTTCAATTGATTTTGCGATGGCTTCGGCTTGGCCGCGCTCTTCCGCGCCCATACCGGGGTAGGCACCCGCTGTATCAACCAAGGTAATAATAGGGATTTGAAAACGCTCTGCCATTTTCATCAGGCGCTGCGCTTTGCGATATCCTTCAGGACGTGCCATACCAAAATTATGTTTGATGCGCGATTCAGTATCATGGCCGCGCTCTTGTCCCATAATGACGCAGGCCTGTCCTTGAAAGCGGCCTAGCCCACCAAGCAGTGCATCGTCTTCAGCAAAATTTCTGTCACCGGCCAGTGGTGTATAATCATCAATCATGCCGGCAACATAGTCCAAATAATGTGGACGGCTCTGATGGCGTGCCACCTGAACTTTTTGCGCAGGGGTTAATTTGCCATAGGTTTGATTCAGAAGACGATCAACTTTGGTTTCCATGCGGGTGATTTCGGATGCAATATCAACATCGGCATCTCCCTCGACATGTCTGAGTTCGGCAATCTTGCCTTCAAGTTCCAATATCGGTTTTTCAAATTCTAACTGGCTCATAGATTGATATCTTTCTTGTTTCTAGGCTGCTTTTTTAGCACGGAGTGCGCGTATATAAAAGGGGAAGATATAATGCTTTTTCGTTCTATTTCTCATAAAAAATCAGGTGCCTAGGGTTAACAGGACACCTGATTTTAAAAATCGTTAATAAGGTAAATTATTTACCTGCTTTTTTAGACATCGGGTGTTTTTCTTCCACCGTGTCTTTCAAGCCTTCACCCATAATATGAGTGTAGATTTGTGTTGTCGCAATATCCGCATGTCCCAGCATTTTTTGAACGCTGCGAAGATCCGCGCCGCGGCTCAACAGATGTGTTGCAAAAGCGTGACGCAAAATGTGCGGGCTGACGCGGCCTTCTTCGATCTTGGCATCGCGGGCCAAATCTTTCAGAAGCTGTGCAAAACGCTGACGTGTCAGGTGACCGCTTTCAGATGTTTTGGATGGGAAGAAAGCTTTCTCCTGCAGAGCCTGATTTTCAGGGCCGATAAATTGTGAGCGAACAGAAAGATAATTTTTGATCGCTTTTTGTGCAGGCTCGGAAATAGGGATCATGCGCTCACGACCGCCTTTACCTTCAACCATCAGGAACTCTGCACCTTCACCAACGGCTGACATCGGCAGACCGACAAGCTCGGATACACGAAGACCTGTTGCATAAAGCATTTCCAGCAAACAAACCAAACGGATGCTGTCTGCACCGCCGCCTTGTGCGGCTGTCTTGATTAGTTGGCTTACTTCTTCTTCGCTCATTGTTTTTGGCAATGTGCGGCCTTGTTTCGGGCTTTCGATAGTCGAAGTAGGATCATCCTGACGAATGTTTTCAGATACCAGATAGCGGTAGAACTGACGCATCGCTGACAGGCGACGGGCGACTGTACGTACGGCAATCTGTGATTGGTTTTCACCTTTGGTATGAATTTTGTTTGTCAGATGTTCCAGATAGGCTTTCAACTCTTCTGTTGTCGCTTTATCAAGATCTGAATCTTTCTCATTACGCAGGTACAGGCTGACATCGGCAAGATCACGCCAGTAAGCCTGACGGGTGTTCATTGCTGCGCCTCTTTCTGCTGTCAGCATATCTAGGAATGCATCAACAGTTGGATGCAGATCCGGTTTCGGCATTTTTGGGCGACCTGGTCGTGCCATAATATTTTCTCCTTAAATTACATTCCCATCAAATTCGCCAGTTCTTCTCTGGCAACCAGATGGGATTGATCAATTAACCCCACAGTGCTTAGGCTTTTCAACATATTAGTTGTTTTATTATCTGGAATATCCCCAGAGTTTTCTGCCTTCGCATCAACTTCAAT
>DAOPJS010000143.1:0-4195 GCA_035399785.1 Alphaproteobacteria bacterium | reverse complement strand
CGTCACAGCGTTTAACCATGCTGCGTGATCAGCTTTTGGAAGTTGCCGAAAATTACGACGTTGTCATTCTGGATTTGGGAGCAGGCGTTGACCGCACCGTGCGTATGCTTTCCGCCTCTGCGGTTCGCACCTTACTGGTTACAACGGATGAGCCGACCTCTCTGACTGATGCCTACGCCTTTATCAAATTGGGCAGCGCCGCAGGCATGTCCAAAAATGTCGGCGTTATTATCAATCAGGCCACAAGCACAGCCGAGGGTGAAAAAACCTATAAGACACTCCTGAAGGCCTGTGAGAATTTCCTGCGCTTAAAACCGCCCATGATCGGCATGGTTCGCCATGACCCGCGGGTGAAAGAAACAATCCGCCATCAAACGCCTATCCTGATAAGATCACCAAATACAGACGCCGCAGAAGACGTTGAAAAAATTGCCAAAATCGTCATTCGTGATCTGGCTGAAAAAAGAAAAATGGCAGCTAACGCCTGATATTTTTCAGCATTTATTCTGCTTAATTTAACCTATTTATGGCATAGTTAAGGAATGAACGACCCTTTCGGACGTATTTCATCTCCCGCTCCCGCAGGTAACGCAGGTTCCCGTGGCGGACTGGCCGTTCAAATTCTGACTCTTCCCTCTCAGCTGAATAACAATAGCAAAACATTACGTCTGGATGGACAGATCACCCAGCTGAATAAAAGCGGCTCCGTCACTATTGCAACGCCTGTCGGCGATATTGAAGTTAAAATAAAAGGCAACAGACAGCCGCAACAAGGGCAAAAAATAGAAATTGAAGTTCCCGCCGGGCGCCCGCCCCGTCAGGCCACACTTCGGGAACCACCTGCCCAACAAAATTCTGCACGGCAACCAAGCACTCATAGTGCGAAAGTAACTTTGCCAAACACGCCGTCATTACCCAATACGGTTATCACAGATCCGCGGATTACCTCCCCTGTACCCCCGCCGACGGAACAAGTAAGAACAACGCCGCCGCCGACCAATATCACACCACAGGAAATACCTACGGCACAAACTACGCCCGTAAAACCGAATACGCCGCAGCCTTTACCCCCTGTGCTACAAGAGACTGTCGCTCCTGCAACTAATAACAGCAAACCCCTTGTTCCCGACAGCACCGTCAGGTTACTGGCTGTGCCGCCCGCACAGGCACAGTCTGTTGCAACAGAATATTTACAAACATTACCGCAACCACAATCAACAATTATTGAACGCGCCGCCTTTTCGGCAAATCTGATCGCACAGAATGCAAAAGAGGACTTAACAAAGCCTCTTGTTCAAATCCCTCAAAACTTGGTGCCTCAAACAACAAAGCCCCTAACAAATATTCTTCAAGATATTGCGCAACCATTTCAAACTCTTGCAAAAAACAATCCTGCTCCTTCGCAGAACGCCCCCATAATTTCTATTCAACCGAGTGTGGCAAATGCTATCCCCGCGACATCAATCGCGGCGCCTGTTTTGGCGCAAGCTATTCCCGCATCATTAACGCTGCCACCTGAAAATGCCGTGCCGATTTTGCCGACCGTAAAAGATCAAGTTACAGCGCCACAGATATCTTCCGTGGGTATTAATAAGCCGATTGATACAAGCCTAACCCCGCTGCCAATTAACTTTGATCCGACAACGTCATCAAACCTAGTGGCTCCCCGAATTAACAAGATAGATATTCAAATTGTTCAAATAATTCCGGCTAAACCAAATCTGTTGCCCCCTGTCACAGGACAAACGGCCAATAATCAGCCGCCGTTAACAATCCCCGCAGCAACAAAATTTGCCCCACCTTTAATAAGCAACAATAACGCCGCGACCATAACCGCGCAGGTAACGGGATTTACGCAAGGCGGCCTGCCGCTTGTAACCGCCAGATTTCCTGGGTCTCCCTTGCCGCAAAGTTTTATCCTTCAATACAACAGCAATAATTTACAATTGGGAACACAGCTGCAAATTATTCCCAAAACGGCCGCAACACCCGTCACACCTATCATCACTGCACCGTCGCAAGGTGCGCTGACAACTTTACTTCAGGGCTTCCAATGGCCGGCTTTGGATGAACTTTACAACAACCTTCTTCAAATAAGCCCGCAGGCCGCCGCCTCACTGGCCAAAAGCCTGCCCAATGCAGGAAGTCCTAATCAAATAAGCGCGGCCGCCATGATGTTCATAGCCGCCGTCAAATCAGGAGACCTCGGCGGATTTTTAGGAGACCGTAAAATCGACCTGCTCCAGCGCGCGGGAAAAAGCGATATCCTCAGCAGGCTGACACAAACCTCAACATCAACGGCCCGCACCAACGCCCCTGAACAGGCCGGCGGCGGTGAATGGCGCGCTGTACCCCTGCCAATGTTCTGGGAAAATGAAATTCACCGCATCACTCTCTACACGCGGCAGGATCAGCAAAACAATCAACACAATGATCAAAAGGGAAATGGGCAGACCCGCTTCATTTTTGATCTCACTCTCTCCCGCATTGGGGATGTGCAACTGGATGGCTTATTACGGGATAAACGGCTTGATCTGGTTTTACGAACACAAAACACCTTCAGTGAACCCATGCAACAAACAATGCGCCAAGCATATAGCTCCGCACTGACGCATGCTGATTTATCAGGAGATATCACCTTCCAAGGAAGCACGAAAAATTGGGTGCATGTTCTTGAACAAAAAGAACAATTAGGCGTTCACGTCTGATTTTTGTCCTGACGGCGAAATCCATCAATACCGATTTCATCCAGCTCCGTTGATTCTTTTTTCTTAATTTCCTGCGCCTCTTCTTCTTTGCGGCGATCATTCACAATCTCGATCCGCTTCATATCGGCAAAGGCTTCGCGAACTTCATCCTGTGCAATCTGCACCCGTACTTCCAGCTTTTTCAATTCTGCATTCATCCGCTCGATATCACCGCGAATAACGCCTTCGAAACGACCGTAATAAGCGCGCGTTTCAATATTCAGGTTTTCATCCAGTGCTTTACGCTCTTTTTCTAATCGGGAGAGTAATTCTTTTTTCCGATATTCAATTGCTTCCACATGACGAAAAATTTCCGCGAGGATTTTTTGCTTTTCTTCAACGCGGTGGCGACGCAGCCGAATAAGGGAATCCAAATCCGCCATTACTCATCCCTGTCTTCGCGCTTATAAACTATGCCCAAACAGCTCCCGAGCATTTCAAAACCTTCCTCGATAGAGGTACATTCATCTTTATCCTGCCCCAGAAAATCTTCCAGATGCGGATAGCGTAAAATTGCTTCATCCACCTCAGGATCACTTCCTTTACGGTAAGCCCCCAGCTTAATCAACTCTTCCATATCTTCGTAACGGCTGATCAATTTTTTTGCTTTAACAACCAGCCTGTTTTGCTCTTCACTCAAACACTTAGGCATCGATCTTGAAACAGATTTTAAAACATTAATCGCGGGATAACGCCCACGATCGGCAATGCGTCTTTCCATGACAATATGCCCATCAATAATACCGCGCACCGAATCTGAAATCGGTTCGTTATGATCATCTCCCTCAACCAGAACGGAAAACAATCCTGTGATGGAGCCTTCACCTTGCGCGCCCGGGCCTGCCCTTTCCAGCAAGCGTGCCAATTCCCCAAAGGTCGTCGGCGGATATCCTTTTGATGTCGGGGGCTCCCCCGCTGATAGACCGATCTCGCGCTGTGCCATGGCAAAACGTGTCACCGAATCCATCAGGCATAAAACTTTCTTACCTTGTTTTCTGAAATATTCTGCTGTGGCCAGAGTAACATAGGCAGCCTGCCTGCGCATTAAGGCAGGCTCATCCCCTGTGGCTACCACAACCACCGAACGGTTTAACCCCAACTCGCCCAAGTCGTCTTCCAGAAATTCCTGCACCTCGCGGCCACGTTCACCGACAAGGCCGATCACCGTGACATCTGCCTCCGTATAGCGCGCCATCATGGACATCACGACGGATTTCCCGACCCCTGAGCCGGAAAAAATACCCATACGCTGCCCCTGACAGGTCGACAGAAACGTATTCACCGCCCGCACACCCAAATCCAGCTTATCGCCGATACGTTGTCTTGAATGCGGTGACGGTGGCTTGTTTCTCAGGGGAATGGGCGTCCCCCCCTGAATTAAAGGCCCTTTGCCGTCAATCGGCTCGGCCAAAGCGTTAATTACCCGCCCCAACCAGCGCTCATCAGGG
>DAOPJS010000142.1:1452-4232 GCA_035399785.1 Alphaproteobacteria bacterium | reverse complement strand
TACGCCGCCTGCCCGAAACGCTTCCAACGATTTTTCAATCTGGAATGTATCACCGTCCTGCGGATCCAAAAAACGATCTACGCGGCTTTGCACGTGAGCAAATGAAAAATAGGCAAGAATAGCGGCGCCCATAGCCACAACAATCAATAGAGCAATTAACCGAAGCGGCAATCCCGCTAAAAAAATAATCACGACAAAACAAGCCGTCACCACAAAGGTCATCCCCATGTCGGGTTGAAGAATTAACAAAGAAACCAGAACACCATAGATGCCCGCCGCAATTTTTGTTCCGGGAAATTCGGGCTTGTCTTTCTTCTTGGCAATAAACCATGCCGCCACAACTAAAAAGGCGGGCTTGGCAAACTCACTAGGCTGCAAAGATAAAAACGGCAAATGGATCCAGCGCTGCGCGCCTTTAATCTCCATCCCGAATAAAAGAACGTAAACAAGCGCAAAGAAACAAAAGACTAATATGATGGCAGACAGGCGCCAGATTTGTTTTACATCCAAAAATGAAATGCCGATCATCATCACAAAAGACGGAAGTAACACCATCAAATGCCTGATAACAAAGTGATATTGCCCCAAACCGATACGCATCGCCACAGGCGGACTGGCTGTCGCCACAAGGACAACGCCAAACGTCATGATAATCACCAGTAACGCCAACATCCCGCGGTCAATCGTCCACCACCAACGACCTAAGAGCGATTTATCGGTACGGGAAAAATATTTCATTCACCTTCCCCGATTAATGCTTTGACCTGATTCATAAACTCATTACCGCGCACTTCGAAGGAAGGATATTGATCCCACGATGCACAAGCGGGAGAAAGAAGCACGACTGAATCTTGACTATCCGCCTGCGCCTCCACGTGTGCTTTTTTTGTTGCTGCATCCAATGTCTGACACAGCTCGTGCCCAAAACCGTAATATTGAAGCCATGCTGAAAAAGCTTCAGACGCTTCGCCGATAACATAGGTTTTTACAATTTTATCTTTAAAAATCTCCAGTCCTTCCAGACCGTTTTTCTTGGGCCGTCCGCCGATAATCCAGTAAATATGGTCATAGCTGGACAAGGCTTTCGCCGCCGCCTCTGCATTGGTAGCCTTGCTGTCATTAATATAGGTGACATGCCCCTTTTTTCCGACCAGATATTGGCGATGCGGCAAGCCGGGATAGGTTTTAAACGCCGCTAAAACATCCTGATCGGCGATACCCAGCGCTCGCGCCGCAGCCAAAACACACGTTGCATTTTGGTAATTATGAACGCCCTTTAAATTCTCGAAATCATCATTTTTCAAAACGCCGATTTGGTGATTTTCTCCGCGGTTGTTCTCGTAAAGAACGCCGTTTTCGACGAAAAGTCCTTCGGGGATTTCTGACTTCATTGACACAGGAATGAGTTTTCTCTGTCCCTGACAAAAAGCCTGATCAAAAAGCTTCTGGGTAAAATCATCATCCACCCCGATAATGGCAACGCCCCCCCCTTCTAAAATGCGCCCTTTTGCTTCGACATAGGCTTTCATACTGCCGTGACGATCAAGATGGTCGGGCGTAATATTCAAAAGGATAGAAATATCAGGGCGATAAGTCGGACATAAATCCATCTGATAGGAAGATATCTCTAAAACCAGAACATCAATCCCCTGCGCCATATCAATATCGCATACCGCCTTACCGATATTCCCGCCCATCACCGCTTTCATGCCGCAAGCATTCAGCACATGCGTCATTAACGCCGTCGTCGTTGATTTACCGTTTGTCCCTGTAATACCGATTGTCTTAATTCCGTGCCCGCTTCGATGCAAAAGCTCCAGATCACCGATAATTTCTATGCCATATTTCTGCGCGTTCAAAACCACAGGATGCGGCTCAAAACTATAGGGAACACCCGGTGCCAATATCAACGCCGCATAACCGCTTAAATCAATCTTGGTTAAATCATCGATAGCAGCGCCAAGGTCTTTAGCTTTATCGCGTCCATCTTCACTATCATCCCATGCCGTCACAGCAATATCTGCCGCAACCAGCGCTTTTACAACAGATAAACCTGACACCCCCAAACCAAAAACGGCAATCGGCTTGCCGTTTAAAGTTTTTGCATAGGCTGAAAGATCAATCATCGGCAATACTTACCGCAATTTCAGTGTCGACAGACCGACCAGCGCCAGAATAACCGCGATAATCCAGAAACGGATCACCACCGTCGGCTCCGACCATCCTTTTTTCTCAAAATGGTGATGGATAGGTGCCATGCGGAAAACCCGCTTGCCCGTTAACTTGAACGACGCCACCTGAATAACAACTGACAGCGTTTCAAGAACGAACAATCCGCCAATCACGGCCAGCACCAGTTCATGCTTCACAATGACTGCAATCGCACCCAAACCTGCGCCCATAGACAGCGACCCTGTATCCCCCATAAACACCATCGCGGGCGGTGCATTAAACCATAAAAAGCCCATCCCCGCGCCGATTAAGGCACCACAAATAATCGCCAGCTCCCCTGTCCCTGGCACAAATTGAATTGCCAGATAATCCGAAAAAACCGCATTCCCGACCAGATAACTGATCAGGCCAAAACAGGCGGCTGCAATCATCACAGGAACAATCGCCAGACCGTCCAGCCCGTCCGTCAAATTCACCGCATTGGACGCCCCGACAATCACCAACATACCAAACGGAATAAAGAAAATCCCCAGCGGCACCAAATAATCCTTAACGAAAGGAATGGCCAATCCCGTTGAAATATCATTCGTCGTAAAATTCAAATAGGC
>DAOPJS010000142.1:0-1352 GCA_035399785.1 Alphaproteobacteria bacterium | reverse complement strand
CCTTCGGGGCCGTCTTCGCGGATGGGTTGTCCTTCTTTTTGTTTTTTCTTTAACCATTTGATCATCGCGGGGCCAATAACAAAGCAGATGATCAACGCCGTCATCACCGCGCCGCCTGTTCGAAACGTGATATAACGAAACAGGTTAAAAACCGCGAAATCGTCAGCCAGCGGATAAAGCAAATGATACAGCATTCAATTCTAAACCTTTTTTGTTTTAATAAATTTATCGGGCAATGCACGCAGCGCCTCGACAACCAACCCCATTTTACTTCCCAGCGATCCTTTGACCATGACCACGTCACCGGGGATCAGGACATCGGGAACAATCTGCGCCAACTCGCTACTGGTATCTTTATGCTGGCCACGCTGGTTGGCGGGCAATTGCTCATAAAGCTTCTTCATATGTTTACCACAGGTATAGACCAGATCAACATTGGCCGCTTTTAACGGCAAGGCCAACTCGGCATGCATTCTACCACTTTCGGGACCGAGTTCCAGCATATCGCCTAAAACCGCAATACGCCGCCCGCCGCGCCCTGGATCAACCAGCGCCAATACCTTGAACGCCGCGCTCATCGCCGCGGGGGAGGCATTATAACTCTCATCAATCAAGGTCACGGGATTCTTGCTATCGCCAATATCCAGATATTCGCGCTTCCCACGGCCGATAATCGGCTCTTGTTTCGCCAGCGCGGCCGCTGCCTTTTGTACGTCCGCCCCGGCCAGTTTAACCGCCAGCAAAACCGCCAACGCGTTACAGGCAATATGCCGTCCGGCAATTTGCAGGGTAAATTTCACTTCCTCACCTAAAATATCGGCGCTTACGCGTGATCCGTTCGCAGCTTCCAGACAATCCATCATTCGGGCGTCGGCTTTGTCGTGCTCACCAAAACTATAAACTTTCAGATTTTTATCTTTGGCCTTTTGCGCCAACTTTTCAAAACTGTCGATATCACGGTTTAAGATGACCGCGCCGCCGTCAACAACACCGTCAAAAATTTCCGCCTTGGCATTGATGATACCATCCATCCCGTCTTCAAAATGTTCAACATGAACGGGCGCAATGGTTGTGATAATCGCAATGTCTGGGCGTACCATTTGGCTCAAGGGTGTAATTTCATTCGGATGGTTCATGCCCATCTCAAAAATACCGTAATCCGTGCCCGCATGCATCGAAGAAAGGCTTAGCGGCACACCCCAATGATTGTTATAGCTTTTGATACTGGCATGAGTTTGCCCCTGTGATCCGAAGGCGGTCGCCAGCATTTCCTTTGTGCCTGTCTTACCGACACTTCCCGTGATGCCGATAATTTTTGCCCCTGTTCTGGTGCGGGCAAAACGACCCAGCGC
>DAOPJS010000141.1:0-4244 GCA_035399785.1 Alphaproteobacteria bacterium | reverse complement strand
ACAGGGATCGATACCTTAAAAATTTCCTACAACAACGTGCTTGGTTATTTTATCGATGTTACCGCCCGTCATGCCGACAAGCTGATGGTCAAGGCAGGCGATGAAAAACAGGAAGACAATCCGTTTATCCACCGCCAGACACTGGCCAATAATGTCCGTTTTACCACGCCCGAATTATCGGAGCTGGAACGGGATCTCTCCTCCGCCGCTGACAAGGCGCTCGCCATTGAACAGGAAATTTTTTCCGATCTGGTGCGGCAGGTTCATTTGGCGGCCGAAGAAATCGGTAAAATTGCCGCTGCCTTGGCCGCGCTTGATGTTGCCGTGGCTCTGGCCACACTGGCCATTGAAGAAAATTACACGCGGCCGAAAATTGATAACTCGCTTGCCTTTGATATTAAGGAAGGGCGTCACCCTGTCGTTGAACGCGCCCTGAAAAAACAATCGCAGAACTTTATTCCCAATGATTGTGATCTGGGTGAAGGGCAGCGCCTTTGGCTTTTAACAGGCCCCAACATGGCAGGGAAATCGACCTTCCTGCGGCAAAACGCGCTCATCACCATCCTCGCACAAATCGGCTCCTTCGTGCCGGCGGCTTCCGCCCATATCGGCGCCGTTGATCGTTTATTTTCGCGTGTCGGCGCGGCGGATGATCTGGCGCGGGGTCAATCAACCTTTATGGTGGAGATGGTTGAAACTGCCACAATTTTAAATCAGGCAACCGACCGCTCACTGGTTATTCTGGATGAAATCGGGCGCGGTACCGCCACCTTTGACGGCCTGTCCATCGCCTGGGCGTGTGTCGAACAATTGCATGAAGTGAATAAATCCCGCGCGCTCTTTGCCACGCATTATCACGAACTCACCTCTTTGCAGGAACGCCTTAAATCCCTCACCTGTTATTCGTTGCAGGTGAAAGAATGGGACGGCAAAATTGTCTTCACCCATCACGTTGCCAAAGGGACAGCGGATAAATCTTACGGTATTCACGTTGCCCAGCTCGCGGGTCTGCCTGAAAATGTGATTGCCCGCGCGCAAAGCGTGCTGGAAAACCTCACAAGCGGTGACCAATCGAAAAACCTGAAAAATATGAATGCGGATCTACCGCTCTTTACCGCGCAGGCACCCGCCAAGCCACAAAAATCAGCTGTTGAAGAGGAACTTGCCGCTATTGATCCCGACACCCTCACCCCGCGCGACGCACTGGATGTTTTGTACAGGTTGAAAGCGTTAAAAACTACGAATTAAAAACAGAAAAAATCTCTTCGGATAAAAACGCCGTCGTGCCGATATAAAGTCCCACCATAATAATTACAACGGAAGAAAAATAAGACAGCCCTTTCAGAAAATGATCGGGCACTTTTTTGCGGTATAGCAGCAATGGTGACGAATAAGCAATCGCCACAGCAAATTCAACGATAACGATCACCATAGACAGCGCGGCAAAATCCATAAAACCAATGGTTTTGACGTCCAAAATCGTCGGAATAATTCCGGCATAAAAAATAATCGTCAGCGGGTTGGACAGTGTCAACATCAGGGAGGCCGAGAGATTATCAAACAAGGTATCGGGTCCTGTTTCCGTGACGTGATATTTATCCTGCACCTGCATTAATCCCTTCACGCCCAGCCAGATCAGGTAAACCGCGGCCAGTGACTTAATCAAAATGGAAATAAACACCAGATCCACTTCCACAAATTTATAACCAAAAGCCACCAGACCTAAAAACAGGATACTGATCACGCAAAAGCCCAACGCAAACATCAAAACGGCGGGTAGCCCCTGCGAAATTGCGCGCGACATGACAGCCATCATCCCGGCGCCCGGTTTAATCGCCAGCGCCCCGACCGCCAGACCAAAGGTCAAAATCGCTTCCCATGTCATTGTTGTGCACTCCCCCGTCAAATACCCTTGTTTTTCATTATTCTACACGATAAAAAAGAACATCCAATCACCAAGACAGAAAAATTAATGAAAAAGACCCCGCTCCACACCGCCCATCTTGATCTACAGGCACAAATGGCCGAATTTGCCGGCTATGACATGCCGATCCAATATCCCACAGGGGTGATGACCGAACATAACTGGACACGCGAGAACGCGGGAATTTTCGATGTCTCCCATATGGGGCAATTAACCTTCGAAGGCGAAGGCGTGGCCGAATTTTTAGAAAAACTTTGCCCCTCTACTTTTTCCACCCTTGGTGAAAACGTTGCAAAATATTCCGTTTTGATGAACGAAGACGGCGGCATGATTGATGATCTTATTGTCACAAAGTTGTCTGATACCAAATTCTTTGCTGTGGTCAACGGTGCCTGTAAGGATAAAGATATCGAATGGTTTAAAAAACACCTCCCTCAAAACATCACCCTGACCCATCACGAAGACCGCGCCCTGATTGCCTTGCAAGGACCAAAGGCGGAGAAAGTCCTGCGTGAAGCGCTCGACATTGATGCAAGCGATCTGGATTACATGCGCTACATGGAATTCGGCGGCCGCTGCTGGGTCAGTCGTCTGGGCTATACAGGTGAAGACGGGTTTGAAATTTCCATGCCTGCCGAAGATGCCGATACCGCATGGGGCAGATTGTGTAAACATCCTGATGTCAAACCCATCGGTCTGGCAGCGCGTGACTCACTGCGCTTAGAAATGGGGTATCCACTTTACGGCCATGATATTGATGCCACCACCTCCCCCGTCGAGGCCGACAGCACATGGATCATGGGCAAAAAAGCCAATAAAGATTTTATCGGTGCGGCGCGCGTGTTTGACGAACTGGAAAACGGCGCTCAGCGTAAACGTGTCGGCATCAAAATCACCGGGCGCGGCGTCGCCCGCGAAGGAACGGAAGTTTTCGATGAAACAGGCACCAATCAAATCGGCGTCATGACCAGTGGCGGGTTCTCCCCCACTTTGCAGGCCGCTATTGGCATGGCCTATATTGAAAGCGACAAAGCCAAGGCGGGCACAAAAATTCTGGTACGCGTGCGCGGCCGTGATATCGAGGCGGAAATTGCCGCCCTGCCGTTTGTCGAGGCAAAAACCAAAAAGAATGTTAAAAAAGCAGCTTAAATTAAAGGAGCATCCAAAATGAGCGATATGAAATACACCAATGATCACGAATGGCTGAAAGTCGAAGGCGACACCGCATGGGTCGGCATTACCACCTATGCCCGTCACGCCCTCGGCGATCTGGTCTTTTTGGAACTGCCCGAGGTTGGCCGTAAAGTGAACAAGGGCGATGACTTCGCCGTTGTTGAATCCGTCAAGGCCGCGAGCGAGATTTACTCCCCCGTTGCCGGTGAAATCGTCGCTGTAAATGACAATCTGGCCGATAATCTGGATGATCTGAAAGAAGACATCGAAAAAGGCTGGATCGTAAAGGTCAAGATGGACAATCCTGCCGATGCTGCCGCCCTGATGGATAAAGGCGCTTACGATTCCTATGTCGAAAGCCTCGATTAAGCCCTTTTAGTTGACATAATCTTACTTTTGCGCTAGTTTTCTCCCCTAATCAGGAGAAGATGAATGGCAAAAAAACCGATTAAAGGCGGCTTAGTGGAACGTCTTGATGCTTTAAGAGCAGCAGATGAGGACAAGGGGGGTATAGATGTTACAAAACTACGCCCTGAAACCGAAGCGGCCTATGATGAGTTTGACTCTCTTGTCGCGCGCTTGAAAGCCGCAGCGGCGGAAGAAGCAGCCAAAACACCTGAAACGCAAAAGCCTGCGCCCGTCATGCCTGCCGTCACCCCGTTTGATTTTGACGCGGGTAAGGGACCGCTTTTCCCTGTCGAGGAAGTGCGCCCTGCTCCCCGTATTTACCGTGCCCCTGATCCTGTTTTCCAACAAGATGCGCCGCGGGGCCCCTCACGACTGGCGGCCATCGGCAGTAACTTTGTCAATGCAACTTTATTTGCGACGATTGCCCTTGGCGCCGCCGCGGTGACTTACCCGCAGGTGAAAGAAGCCATACTGAAGCTGATCCCGCAATAAGGAACGAAAACCCCATGTCCGCGGCTGTATCAAAACGATATAAAAACAGATTAGTCGGCGGTATGGGTTTCGTGTTTACGCAGGCCGCCAATACCTACGTTGTCTTGGGTATTACATCGGGCGCGCTATTGATTCATTTTAACCGTGATATTTATCCTGATAACCGCAATCTCGGCGCGTTTGTGCGGAAACTGCCGACATCCGTTGATATTGCCCCCACAGGCCGCCTGAAAGACGGATTTGATGC
>DAOPJS010000140.1:0-4256 GCA_035399785.1 Alphaproteobacteria bacterium | reverse complement strand
CGCCGCAACATGCATGGCGATCTGTTTACCCAGAGCTTCCAGCTTGGCTTTATCGCCTGTTGATTCCAAAGCAACCAACACGCCGATCTTACCTAGATTAGGTGCAGCAGCATTGTGAACATAACCAACAACAGCACCGTCGTTAACACTCAGCGTTTCCATGCGGCGAATGCCCATGTTCTCACCGATTGTCGCGATAAGGTTTGTCAATGTGTCCTGAACGCTTTTGCCATCATAATCGGCAGCCATCAAAGCCTCCAGATTGTCAGCCTGTAACGCCTTCTGAGCAACATTATTTACAAATGTCTGAAAGCTTTCATTACGGGCAACGAAGTCAGTTTCGGAGTTAACCTCAACCACGGCCCCTTTTGCACCTTCGGAAATAATCGCCACAAGGCCTTCGGCGGCCGTACGGCTGGATTTCTTCTCGGCTTTGGCCAGACCTTTCTTACGCAGGTAGTCAACGGCTTCTTCCATGTTTCCGCCTGTTTCTTCCAACGCTTTCTTGGCGTCCATCATCCCTGCACCTGATTTTTCGCGCAGTTCTTTCACCATTGAAGCAGTAATTTGTGTCATTTATCTAATCCTTTAAGTTAATAGTTAGCTTAACCGGCAGAAGCGGCTTTTTTAGGCTCGTCTTTTGACTCATCTTCCGCAGCGGCTTCTTCAGCTTTTGCCCCTTTTTTCGAGGCAGGCACTTTTACCTGAACATCAACGGCGGCGCCGACATCTTTACCCGCGCTTGCCATTTCAGCCTGAATACCATCCAGAACGGCTTCACAGAACAGGTCGCAATAAAGGCTGATTGCGCGCAATGCATCATCATTCCCCGGGATCGGGAAATCAACACCTTCAGGATCGGAATTAGAATCAAGAATTGCGAAAACAGGAATTCCCAAGTTATTTGCTTCTTTTACAGCAATATCTTCCTGATTTACGTCAACAATAAACAGAGCATCAGGTTGACCGCCCATGTCTTTAATACCGCCAAGTGACAGTTCCAGTTTTTCACGCTCACGCTCCATCATCAGAAGCTCTTTCTTTTTCAGACCTGAGGCTTCGCCTTTGGCCAGAATATCTGTGATTTCACGCAGACGGTTAATAGAATTGGAAATTGTTTTCCAGTTTGTCAGCATACCGCCCAACCAGCGGTGGTTAACATAAAACTGGCCACAACGCTTTGCGCTGGAAGCAATTTTTTCTTTTGCCTGATGTTTAGTCCCAACGAAAAGGACGCGGCCGCCTTTGGCAACGATATCGCGCATGGCTTGCAACGCCTGACCCAGCATAGGGGTTGTTTGCTGCAGATCCATAATGTGAACACCGTTACGAACACCGAAGATGTATTGTTGCATCTTTGGGTTCCAGCGACGTGTGTGGTGACCGAAGTGAACGCCGGCTTCCAGCAGTTCTTTCATAGTAAATGTAGGCATAGGCATGGTAATTTTCTCCTTTTATATCAACCAGTTATGTCCTCGATGCGCCTTGGTGACATGTCACACTGGGTAAGGAACGCATCTGTGAATTGTTCGTGATTCCACGAACTTGCCCGTGTTTTATGGGTTTTAGGCAGAAATTGCAAGGAAAAACGACGTCTTTAATCAGGCTTATTTATCCTTCATCTTCCTGAAAATAAGGGTAAAAATTAAAATTCCGTGTCATGACTGCCATTTTACGATATAATGGAATTGTTAATGAATTAACCTTTGAAGGCAACGGATGCCAGATAACCTCTTGTCCTCGGTACAAAGGAATGTTCTGAGGGCTATACAGCAGACAAATATAAATGTCGGCCAGACGCAGCTTGCTCTGGCTTCGGGTAAGCGTGTCCAGACTGTTCTTGATAACCCGCAAAATTTCTTTCAAAGCAAATATCTTCAAAATGAATCAGCCGATTTATCGAAACTTTTAGACGGTATCAGCGGCAATATTCGAACAATTCAGGAAACCAATATCGGTGTTGAAACGATGCTGAATCTTATAGATTTGGCCGAAAGCTTGATTGAAGAAGGGCTGAAAGAGCTGTTTCCCCGTACTGACGAAACCGCTGATCCCGAAGCCATTCAATATATTATCGACAAAAACCCGGGCAAAGCCTATTTGGCGTCTACGAACAATTTTTATCAAAATACCACTGATTTTGCGACATGGACCAATGCACGAGACAGAGCAGCACAGGCCATTTTGAATGCCGTTCCGGAAATAAGGGGGCATTTGGCAACCATTACGTCACAGGAAGAAAATGACACTGTTTTTGGCTTGTTAACAGCAACAAGCTGGCTCGGCGGCAGCGATAATGAAGTCGAAGGTGAATGGCGATGGGTCGTCGGCCCCGAAGCCGGTCAACAATTCTGGCAGGGTCTGGCCGGCGGTACTGCCGTCAATGGCTCTTACGAAAACTGGGCACCAGGGGAGCCCAACCAGTTCTTCGGCCCCGGCAACCCCGAAAACTACGCCCATTTGAGAGCCGATGGTTTATGGAATGATTTACCGGAATCCGACACCCTGAATTATATTATCGAATGGGGCGGTGATCTTTTCATTGAAAATCCGGACATCAACGTATCAAGCGAGAGTGTCGAATACCGTAACAAGTATCTGGAAATTCTGGGCCAAATTGATGCGATTGCGGCCGATGCGAATTACAGAGGAATTAATCTTCTGGAAAAAGATAATCTGGAGACAACTTTTAATCGTGAAAACAGAAGCAGACTGACAACACAAGGTATTGATGCCAGCACCGTAGCGTTAGGTCTGACCAATGATAATTTCATCAGCAAGACAGAAATGACCAAAATTCTGACAGAGCTGCGCGGGGCACGTGAAACTTTAAGGGATTACAGCGCCAGCCTGCAAAATGATTTGGGCATTATCACCTCCCGTCGTGATTATATAGAGCAGACCATCAACACATTAAAATCAGGCGCAGAAGATCTGACGATTGCTGATCAAAACGAAAAGGGCGCCAATATGTTGGCACTGCAAGTCAGGCAGCAACTTCAGTTTGAAGCGCTATCGCTTACCTCACAGTCAAATATTCTGGATTTGTTTCTTTAGAAACTAAGCTTCGGTATATTTTACAAAGCCCGGTGTTTTTTGAAGCAGGCTGATCATATCGGGCGGGATGGTATATTTTCCTTTTATTTCCACTTCCGCCACGTGATCATTATCCAGATGGGCGTAAAGATGGATTTTGACATTCCCCTGTCCACTCGCCGCAAGAATATCATGCAGGCGCTGAACGGGTTCAGTGGCATCGACATGTATTTTCAACTCCCGCACTTTATCGGCCATCGCCTCATCCAGCGGTTCGATGATTTGCCCCAAAAAGCGCAATTCATCATCTTTCAATTCTGCATCAGCGCGGATTAACAGCGGCGTACCCGGCACCAAAAACTCCCGCGCGCGCGCCAAAGTTTCAGAAAAAATCATTACCTCATAAACGCCTGTCGCATCGGAAAGTTGTAGAAAGGCAAATTTATTTCCTGATTTTGCCGATACCCGCTCTTGCTTACGGATCAAGATGCCTGCCATGTGGACACGCCCGGAAGGAGAACGGCTGATTTTCGCTGCGACCTGATTAAGCGGCGTCACACCCATTTTTTCCAGTTGCTCCATCCGCGCGTCAAGCGGATGGGCAGAAAGATAAAATCCAACCGCGCCGAATTCATGCGAAAGTTTTTCCAAAGCGTCCCATGGCTCGCACGGCGCATAGTCAGGCATTTTACTGCCAACGGCATCACCGCCGAACAAGCTGGCCTGTCCGCTGGCACGCTCATCAGCCAATGTGCCGGCATGGCGGAGCAACATCTCCATATTGCCGTAGAGCTGGGCACGATCGGGATTAAAACAATCAAATGCCCCCGCGCAAATGAGCCCTTCAAACTGGCGCTTGTTCATCACTTTGGTATCAAGGCGGGAGATAAAATCTTCCATATCCTTATAAAGACCGCCTGCATCCCGTTCGGCGATCATTTTTTCCATCGCCCCTTCACCAACCCCTTTCAGCGCCGCCAAGGCATAACGGATTTTACCGTCCTCAACCCTGAACATCACACCCGATTTATTGATGTCGGGCGGCAGAAGTTCAATCCCCATACGATCAAGTTCTTGTTTAAAAACGCTCAGCTTATCCGTGTTTCCTGCATCAAGGGTCATGGACGCGGCCATAAATTCGACGGGATAATTCGCCTTCAACCAAGCCGTTTGATAAGCAATCAGCGCATAGGCTGCGGCATGGGATTTGTTAAAGCCAT
>DAOPJS010000139.1:0-4314 GCA_035399785.1 Alphaproteobacteria bacterium | reverse complement strand
AATATGGGTTGTGATACCCAAACGCGCCGCCGCCATGGCGGACATCCGCCCTAATTGGCCGCCGCCGAGGATTCCGAGAATTTTAGATTCCATTTTCATGTCAGCTACTTATGCCGTTCTGATGAGAGATTCACAAGTCTAAATTTTATGACCCTCTGTGACAGAGGGAGAAGTTTAATCCACAGGAGTTTCCTTAACATCATCTGTCTGCTGTGCACGGTAAGCTTCCAGATTTGTCATGACGCCCTCGTCTGAGGTGCCGATAATCGATGCGGCCAGCAATCCTGCGTTCTTTGCGCCGGCTTCGCCAATAGCCAGTGTGCCGACAGGGACGCCGCCGGGCATTTGTACGATGGAAAGAAGACTATCTAACCCCTTGAGGGCTTTGGATTTTACAGGAACGCCGAGAACGGGAAGGGGCGTCATGCTGGCCACCATGCCGGGAAGGTGCGCGGCGCCGCCTGCACCGGCAATAATAACTTTCAGGCCGCGGCCTTTGGCGCTTTTGGCGTAGTCGACCATACGGTCGGGTGTGCGGTGGGCAGACACGATTCTGACTTCATGCGGTACTTTAAGTTCATGAAGAATCTTATGAGCCTCGCTCATAGTTTTCCAATCTGATTGTGATCCCATGATGATCCCGACCAGCGGGTCTTTATCGGCGTGAGTCATATTATTCTCCCTCAAATATGAGGATAGAACAATGACTTATCCACAAGGCAAAATCAAGTCTATTTGCCCCTAAGATGATCTGAAAGGCATCTTTTAAAGATCGACGAACGTATGTGTTTCGGCTTTCGCGCCAGGATGGGTAACCGCGCCTTCACGGGCGGAGCCGACCGTCTGGGTATATTTCCAGATCGCCCCTGATTGGTAATTATGGGGGCGTGGTTTCCAGCTCTTTTTACGCTCTGCCAGCTCTTCTTCGCTCAGCTTGACTTCCATTGTGCCGTTTTCAGCGTCAATACGAATGATATCACCGTCTTTCAGCAGGCCGATCGGGCCGCCGACATAGGCTTCCGGTGCCACGTGGCCGATACAAAAGCCGCGTGTTCCGCCGGAAAAACGCCCGTCGGTAATTAGCGCAACTTTATCGCCCAGACCTTGGCCGTAAATGGCGGAGGTGGTGGACAGCATCTCGCGCATGCCGGGGCCGCCTTTGGGGCCTTCATTGCGGATCACCAGAACTTCCCCCGGATTGATCTGTTTTGCCTGCACGGCATCGAAACAGGCTTGCTCGCCTTCAAATACGCGGGCAGGGCCTTCAAAGACAAGGTTCTCCAGACCTGCAATCTTCACAATCGCGCCTTCAGGGCAGAGATTGCCTTTCAAAGTCACAACGCCGCCTGTCGGGTGGATCGGGGTTTTTACGGGGTAGACGACATCCTGTCCTTCGGGAAGTTTGACGCCTTCCAGATTTTCGGCAAGGGTTTTGCCCGTCACAGTCATACAATCACCGTGAATATAGCCATTATCCAGCAATTCTTTCAGTACGATGCCGACACCGCCGACATCATAGAGGTCTTTGGCAACGTATTTACCACCGGGACGTAAGTTAGCAATCAATGGTGTGCGTTTGAAAATTTCGCCAACATCATGCAGATTGAAGTCAATGCCGCATTCATGCGCCATCGCGGGTAGGTGTAATCCCGCATTGGTGGAACCGCCTGTCGCCGCCACAATCGCCGCCGCATTCTCAAACGATTTACGGGTCACGATGTCGCGCGGACGTAAATTCATTTTTATCAATTCCATCACAGCCTTACCGGAGGCTTCTGCATATTCATCTCGGCTCTCATACGGTGCAGGGGCGCCCGCTGAATTGGGCAGCGCCAGACCGATAGCTTCGGAAACACAGGCCATGGTGTTGGCAGTAAATTGACCGCCGCAAGCACCCGCGCTGGGGCAGGCGCAACACTCAAGCTCCTTCAGATCGGCATCGGAAAACTCGCCCGAGGCATGTTTACCGACACCTTCAAAAACACTAATCACATCAACATCTTTGCCGCGGAACTTACCGGGAAGGATGGAGCCGCCATACATGAACACAGACGGCACGTTCAGGCGCAGCATCACCATCATCATACCCGGCAGTGATTTATCGCAGCCTGCCAATCCGACGAGGGCATC
Organism: Alphaproteobacteria bacterium; assembly: GCA_035399785.1. GTDB lineage: Bacteria > Pseudomonadota > Alphaproteobacteria > Micavibrionales > Micavibrionaceae. The sequence continues at coordinate 2,184 of DAOPJS010000139.1, read as the reverse complement.
ATAGCAGTGACCGCGCATGGTCAGTTCAACAGAATCCGCAATAATTTCGCGCGAGACAAGGGAGGAGCGCATGCCCTCATGCCCCATGGCAATACCGTCGGTCACCGTAATAGTGGTAAATTCGCGCGGCGTGCCGTTGGCGGCGCTGACGCCTTTTTTCACGGCCTGCGCCTGACGGGACAGGGCAATGTTACAAGGGGCGGCTTCGTTCCAGCACGTGGCAACGCCGACAAATGGCTGGCCAATCTCTTCTTCCGTCATACCCATCGCGTAGTAATAGGAGCGGTGCGGCGCCGATTTTGGTCCTTCGGTCACATAGCGGCTGACGAGTTTTGATTTATCCCATTTTTTTGTCATGAAAAAAGCCCTCTTAAATTTATGTTGAGGACTTTTATAACGATCAGGCCCTATCAGGGCAAAGATTAATTTAGCAAGATATCTTTAGCGGGCGCATTTGCCGAAGTGGAAGGCGCGTCTGTTTTGTGCTTCCGCCTTAGTTTTTGGCGGAGCTTCCGCTTTCATCGCGTCATCGACGCATTGCTTGATTTGTGCATCTGTTGGCTCCGGGCGATCGTTCCCCGAAAGTTTTGGGGCTTGAACCCGCGTATCAAAAGAGGCGGTGTGAAAAGAGCCTGCAAGATCATTCGGTGAAACGCTTGGCACTTCCGCGCTCATAAAATTGGCGGTCATGGCAATTGCTGATATAGCAGAGGTAAATGCACTCATATCAATATTCTCCCTAATACCCAAAATAATAGAGGGGCATTATGAAAAAATCGTTAAAAAGAGGATATTATGGGGAGAAAAAGGCTAAATACCGCTGCTCATGGTATTGTTGCTGCCTTTTTGTCTTGAGAGGGTGCGGGCCTTTTCAATGGCTTTTTTAAAGCGGATCGGCTGGGCAATCGGCGGCAGGACAACTTCGCCAACCCCTGTTCCGTGCACCATCACACGGCCATAGCCAAACAGGCGGCCCATGATGCCTTGAAGAACATTGACCCCTTCGATGCGTTCGATGTTCAGTTCCCCCACGGCGCGGGCAACAAGGCCGCGCTTATAAACAAGGCGGCAATCCGTCACGCCGATCTCCGTTGTTGCCTTGATGATCATCATCTGGGCGAATTTCAACAGCCCCATCACCATGACAAAAAAGGCCAGAATTTTAACCCCCGGATGAAGGGCGCGGATCTTGTCAATAAAGTCGAGACTGGCCATGCTTGGCGTATTGAGGACAATCGGCTGGTATTTAACGGCGAAGATAATCAGGCCGACGGCAAGGCAGATACTGAAGATGATATTAAACACGGCCTGAAAAACATACATCCAATGAAAGCTGGCAATGTGGATCAGCTTTTCATCTTCGGTGAGAGAGTCTCTTATATAATCCATAAATCTTAATCCCCGAAAGAAATCCCCAAACCGCGCGCCGTACGGACGAGCGTATCTTCTGGATTAACAGCATGATAGGCTGCGATGGCTTTTTCAATCGGAATATCAACAACCTCGCGGTTTTTCCACGCAACCATGCGGTCGAATTTACCTTCGACAATCAATTCAACGGCCTTTACCCCGAAAGCGGTGGCCAGAAGACGGTCACGATAGGTCGGCGGACAGCCGCGCTGAACATGGCCTAACACCGTTACCCGCGCCTCGACTTTCGCCAGTTCGGATATTTTATCACTTAAATAGGCGCCGATACCGCCATATAGGGTTTTACCGTCACTGTCTTTGGTGGCAACTTTTTCGCCTTCAGGTGTTTTTACGGCTTCGGAGACAACCATCAGGGCGAAATTGCGTTCTTCCTTTTTGACGCGGTTGATCGTTTCAACCACCTTGTCGATGGAATAGGGGATCTCGGGGATAAGGATGATGTCCGCCCCGCCGGCAACACCGCTGGCCAGGGCAATATGTCCCGCGTCGCGTCCCATCACTTCTAAAATCATCACGCGGTCGTGGCTGGCGGCGGTGGGCTGCAGGCGGTCAAGCGCTTCGGTGGCGACCATGACGGCCGTGTCATAACCGACAGAGGCCTCGGTCTCGCCGATATCGTTATCAATGGTTTTGGGAATACCCACCATATTGATATTCCCCTTTTGGGCGATGCGCCGCAAAATATCGTGTGAGCCGTCTCCGCCGATACTGATCAGCGCGTCCAGGCCTAACTTATTGTAATTATTTATAATT
>DAOPJS010000138.1:0-4319 GCA_035399785.1 Alphaproteobacteria bacterium | reverse complement strand
CAAAGAGTTTGGTATCGCCATTGCCTTTATCGGCGTTGGTGCTTGCTGCCTGAATAAGGTTTGGCAGAATGCTCGGGCGCATCTGATCCCAATCACTGCTGATCGGGTTGGAGATGGTAAGCGAATTATCATTGGAGCCGAAAGCGCCCGCGAGTTCCTTGCCCATGAATGACCATGTCACACATTCGGACAGGCCGCGTGTGGCCAGCGCGGTGCGCGCCAATCGTGCGCGGGTGATGTTAACGGTTTCGGCGCTGTCGGCAATCGCGTGGGCGGAGCGGACAGGGACGCTGTCGATTTTATCATAGCCAATGACGCGGATGACTTCCTCGACCAAGTCGGCTTTGCCTTCCACATCGGAGCGCCATGAGGGCGGTGTTGCTTTGTCGCCGTTAAACGTAAAGCCGAGGCTTTCAAGAATTTGTTTTTGTTTATCGGCGGCGACATCCATGCCGGAGAGTTTTTTCGTGTAGGCAGGGTCGAACGCAATCTCACGTTTCCATGCGGGCACGTCGCCCGCTTTGACGACATCGGAGGCTTCACCGCCGCAAATCTCGAGGATGAGTTTGGTGGCGACTTCAATGCCTTCTACGGTGAATTCAGGGTCAACGCCGCGTTCGAAACGGTAGCGGGCATCGGAATCAATGGCCAGCGCGCGGCCGGTGCGGGCAATCGCCATCGGGTCGAAATAGGCACATTCGACAAAGACGTTCTTGGTGGTTTCGGTGCATCCTGTGGACTCACCGCCGACAATACCGCCAAGACCCAGCAGGCCACTGTCATCGGTAATCGCGGTCATGCCCTCGGCGACGCGATAGGATTTATCATTGAGCGCGTCAAATTCTTCCCCGTCCTTGGATAGGCGCACGGTGATGTCACCTTTGAGTAGGTCAGCATCATAAACGTGCAACGGACGGCACAGATCCAGCGACATATAGTTGGTAATATCCACCAATGCGGAAATCGGGCGCAGACCCACGGCTTTCAGGCGCTGTTGCATCCAAGCAGGGGATTGCTTGTTCTGAACATTTTTAATCAGGCGACCCATGAAAAGCGGGCATTGGTCTTTTGCGGTGATTTTCACATCCACAGAAGATTTTCCGTTGCCTTTGACAGGCGTGGTATCAAGGGGCTTGAGCGTGCCCAGACCTGCGGCGGCCAGATCACGGGCAATGCCGCGAATACCGGCGCAGTCGCCACGGTCAGGCGTCAGGGCAATATCAATCACGGGATCATTCATGCTGAAAATTTCGGTGAACGGTGTACCGACAGGGGTGTCTTCGGGCAGGTCGATAATGCCGTCATGCTCGTCCGATAATCCCATCTCGCGCTCCGACACCAACATGCCGTTGGATTCCTGTCCGCGGATTTTCCCTTTTTTCAAGGTCGTACCTGTACCCGGAATGTAAGAGCCATCGGGCGCAAAAATTCCCTTCATGCCCGTACGCGCATTGGGCGCGCCGCAAACCACCTGCACTTTTTCCTTGCCTGTATCGACGATACATACGCGCAGACGGTCGGCATCAGGGTGCTGCTCCGCTTTCTCAACATAGGCCACCTTGAACGCAGCATATTTTTCAGATGGGTCTTCAACGCCTTCGAGCTCCAGCCCCAGCGCTGTCAGCTTGTCGGTGATTTCCTGCAAGGAGGCGTTTGTATCCAGATGTTCTTTTAACCAGCTTAAGGTAAATTTCATTTTTTTGCCGTTTCTTTCAGTCCTGTGTTTGCAACATATGTAAGCTGAAATTCATATGAATTCCAAGGTTTTTATAGAGATTTTGTGCCGCAACATTATTGTTTTCGGCGAACCAGTAAATCCATGACCATCTTTCCTTTTTGCCGATATCGTTCAGCTCCCAGATCAGGCGGCGGGCAATGCCCTGACGGCGGTGATCACGGTCAACGTAAAGATCCTGCATATAACAGGCATCTTCGATAAAGGCCGTGTTGCGGTGCAGGGAATAATGCAAAAATCCCTGCAAATTACCGCTGTCATCAAACGCGCCAAGGCCGAAAACTTTTTCTTTCGGGTTGATTAAACGCTGCCATGTCGTGTTTAAAATATCGTCATCCACGGTGTGCAGGCAGTTCTTACGCATCAAGGGCAGCCATGCGTCAAAGTCTTTGCGCTCTAAGGCACGGACGGACATTACTTAGAACCTGTCGCTCTGTTCGGGCGGTCGAGCGGGTCAAAGCCGTAATGTTGCAGCCAGCGAATGTCACTTTCGAAGAAGGTGCGCAAATCAGGGATTCCGTATTTTAACATCGCAATACGCTCTACGCCCATGCCGAAGGCAAAGCCCTGATATTCATCGGGGTCGAAGCCGCAGTTTTTAATCACGTTCGGGTGCACCATGCCGCAGCCAAGAATTTCCAGCCAATCATCACCCGCGCCGATTTTCAGGCCACCATCTTTACGGGAACAACCAATATCCATTTCGGCGGACGGCTCCGTAAACGGGAAGAAGGACGGGCGGAACTGCACGGGGAGTTCATCAATTTCAAAATAGGCACGGGCAAAATCCATCAGGCAGCCTTTCAGGTGACCCATATGAACATCCTTGCCAATATATAGTCCTTCACATTGATGGAACATCGGTGTGTGTGTCATGTCATAGTCTGAGCGATAGGTGCGTCCCATCACGACAATTTTAATCGGCACGCCCTGTTCCTGCATGGCACGGATTTGTACCGTGGAAGTGTGCGTGCGCAAAAGTTTTTTCGCAGCTTCGCCTGTTTCTTCCGGATCATCCGGCAGATAGAAAGTATCGTGCATTTCACGCGCCGGATGCCCGGGCGGGAAGTTCAGGGCGGTGAAGTTATGCCAGTCATCTTCAATGTCAGGTCCTTCGGCCACGGTAAAACCCATGGAGCCGAAAATGGCGGTGAGTTCTTCCATTGTTTGGCTGATCGGGTGAATTTTTCCCTTGGGTTCGGGGCGGGGCGATAAAGTAACATCCAGTGTTTCGGTCGCCAGTTTTTGTTCCAAGGCCTGTTTCTTCAAGGCGCTTTCCTGACGGGCAATTAACCCTGCTATTTCATCTTTCAGAACATTCAGCGCCGCGCCTGTGGTTTTACGCTCATCCTCGCTCATCTGACCTAGAGTTTTCATCAGGTCGGTAATCTTGCCTTTTTTACCCAGAGCCTGCACACGGGCGGCCTCTAAGCTATCGAGGTCATTAGCGGCTTCGACCATCGAAGTCAGCTCGGTTTTCAGTTGGGCTATATTTGCGCTCATATCGGTCATTTTCATTATTCTTAAAGTAAAAACAGCCCTTTATTTCTAAAGGGCTGCGTTTGATCTTTCCAGTAAAAACTGCCTGATCAGGCGGCTTTCTTCAATGCGGCCTCAACCTGTTTGGCGATGGCGGCAAAGGCAGCTTCATCGCGGGCGGCGATATCAGCCAGAACCTTACGGTCAAGGTCGATACCGGCCAGTGTCAGGCCGTTCATAAATCTGGAGTAAGTCATGCCATTGGCACGGGCAGCAGCGTTGATACGCTGAATCCACAAAGCGCGGAAATTGCGTTTTTTCTGCTTACGACCGATATAGGCGTATTGACCTGCTTTTTCGACAGCCTGTTTTGCTGTACGGAAGCAGTTCTTACGACGACCGTAGTAACCTTTGGCTTTTTTAATAACTTTTGCGTGACGGGCGTGAGCCGTCTTACCACCTGTAACACGTGCCATTAGTTTGCCCCTCCTTCAGTCGATTTTGCTGTGTAAGTTGATTTGTTCTTTTTCTTACGGGCATATGGCAGCCAGTTGTTCAGAACAATCTTCGCATCCGCTTCGGACAATGTTGTCGTGCGGTTTGCCTTACGTTTCATGGATTTTGGCTTGTTCATCATCATGTGCGAGGTTTTGGCCTGTCCTGATTTGACTTTGCCGCTACCTGTCACTTTAAAGCGCTTTTTGACAGAGCTTTTCGTTTTCATTTTAGGCATTTCTATCTCCTTGATAAAAAAGGGTTTTTTACAAATTTTTCCGTCCGAGGCATGCCATTTTCGCCAGAACGGAAGTTATGCTTTAAGCATTAGGTGGGGTTATAGCGGTATTAAGGCCGCAAATGCAAGCGTTTTATTGGCCTATTTACGTGCCAGCGGGGTGGCATACTGGTTTTCCAGATCCCACGGAAAATGCACCCAAGTATCTTGCGAAAAGGCAGTGATATAGGTATCCGTCTGCTTTTCGCCTTTAGGCTTTACATAAATACAGGCGTAATGGGCTTTGGGGTACATTTCACGCGCCAGTTCAAAGGTTATGCCCGTATCCACCAGATCATCGATCACCAGCCAGCCTTCCCCGTCATCGGTGAC